>NZ_VJZD01000092.1 GCF_009377175.1 Streptomyces adustus | reverse complement strand
GGGCGGGCAGGCCGGCGCCGGTCCATCCGTCGGCCGGGCGGTCGAACCAGAGGTGGACCTGGCCGGTGCCGATGGAGTTCTCGTACTCGCCGTACTGGCGGGCCGTGGCGGTGCAGGCCTGCTCGCCGAGGGCGCCGGCCATCATCAGGTAGTGGAAGAACCTCGCCTCGGGCTTGTACTTCCAGAACTCGTCCATGGTGTCGAGCACCTTGTCGTGGCGGCCCTCCTTGAACCAGGCGATGCGCTCCAGGTCGGCGGCGCGGGCCTCGGGGGTGAAGATGTGCGCCGGGTCGCTGGACTCGTGCTCGCGCAGCTGGCGCAGCGGCCAGAACGTGTGCGAGAGGGCGCCGGAGGCGATCAGCAGGACGCGGCGGCCGGGCGTGGCGGCGATGCCGTCGGCCAGGGCGCGCCCGAGGCGCAGGTGGTCCTCCATGTCGCCGGTCTGGCAGACGCCGATGGTCACCCAGCGCTTGTCCGGCAGGCCTTCGCCGAGGAACTTCCAGAGGTTGATCGTGGCGTAGTAGACCGGCAGGTAGTCGTCCTCGATCGCGGTGATCCAGGTGCCGTGCTTGTCGGCGAACCTCGCGATGTTGTGGGCGAGCTCGGGGTCGCCGGGGTAGTCGTACGGCATCCGGCACATGCCGCGCGGCAGTTCCTCGGAGGTGAACAGGCCGGCCCGGCGGTGCTGTGCGGTGGCGACGAACTCGACGGTGGTGGCCCAGTGCGAGTCGAGGACGACGACGGTGTCGTAGTCGTCGCGCTCGAACACCTCCTCGCGGAGCTGGTTCAGGCCGGTGACGAGGGTGATCTCCTTGCCCTCGTTCAGCTCCAGCCGGGTCTCCTCGGGGAGCACGATGGTGGGGACATGGGCGAGCAGGCCCGCCCCGACGATCTCACCCATGGTCCTGCCATCCCTTCGGCGCGGTGACGGTGTTCTTGACGTCGCAGTAGAAGTCGAAGCTCCAGGTGCCGCCCTCGCGGCCGACTCCGGAGTGGCGGGAGCCGCCGAAGGGCGCCTGGAGGTCCCGTACGAAGAAGCAGTTGACCCAGACGGTGCCGGCCACCAGCCGGGCCGTGACGCGTTCGGCGCGCGCGGGGTCGCCGGTGGCGAGCGTGGCGGCGAGGCCGAAGCGGGTGTCGTTGGCGAGGCGGACGGCCTCGTCCTCGTCGGCGAAGGTCTGGAGGGTCAGGACCGGGCCGAAGACCTCCTCCTGCACGATCTCCGAGTCCTGGGCCACATCGGTGAGCAAGGTGGGCGCGTAGTACTGGCCCTCGCCGCGGTGTCCGCCGATGACGGCGCGGGCCCCGGCTGCGAGCGCCCGCTGCACGAACCCGTCGATCTTCTCCAGCTGACGCGGGTGGATGTTGGGCCCGATGTCGGTGGCCTCGTCGCGCGGGTCGCCCTGGACCAGCCTGCCCGCCTTCTCGGTGAAGCGGCGGGTGAACTCCTCGGCGACCGTCTCCTCGACCAGGAAGCGGGTGGCGGCCAGGCAGACCTGTCCGGCGTTGTCGTACTGCTCGACCGCCAGGTCGACGGCCAGGTCCAGGTCGGCGTCGGCGAAGACCAGCAGCGGGGACTTGCCGCCGAGTTCCAGGCTGAGCGGGGTGAGCTGGGCCGCCGCCGACTGCGAGATCCGCTTGGCGGTCGGGACGGAGCCGGTGAAGCTGATGCGGCGCACGTCCGGGTGCGAGGTGAGGGCGTCGCCGATCTCGGAGCCGTAGCCCTGGACGACGTTGAACACTCCGGCGGGCAGACCGGCCTCGGCGGCGATGTCGGCCAGCAGCGAGGCGGTCAGCGGGGTCCACTCGGCGGGCTTGAGGACGACCGTGTTGCCGGCCGCGAGCGCCGGGGCGATCTTCCAGGTGGCCAGCATCAGCGGCGCGTTCCACGGGGTGATCAGCACCGAGGGTCCGGCCGGGTCCCAGGAGACGTGGTTGGTGTGGCCGCGGGTCTCGAAGTCCTCGTGCTCCAGCTTCAGCAGCCAGTCGGCGAAGAAGCGGAAGTTGTGGGCGACGCGCGGCATCACACCGCGGCGGTGCGAACGCAGCAGGGCGCCGTTGTCGTGGGTCTCGACGATCGCCAGCTCTTCGATGCGCTTCTCCACACCGTCGGCGACGGCGTGCAGCAGCCGGGCGCGCTCGGCGCGGGGCGTGGCGGCCCAGCCGGGGAAGGCGGCCTTGGCGGCGGCCACCGCCGCCTCGGCCTCGGTGGCGGTGCCCCGGGAGATCTCGCCGAGGACGCTGCCGTCGATCGGTGAGACGTCGGTGAAGGTGGCGGGGGAGGCGACGCGTTCGCCGCCGATCCAGTGCCGGGTGTCGACGGCGACGCCGGCCACGGTGATGGTGTGCTCGGTCATGTCCGGTCTCCAGGTCAGGTGCTGATGCGTACGGGGGTTATTCGGCGTCGGAGGTGCCGGACTCCAGCAGCCGGCCGCCGTCCCAGACCACGCCGACCTGCCGGTAGTACGCGGCGATGGGCTCGTGGATCTCCAGCCGGGCCAGTTCCTCGGTGGGCGCCTCGAAGAGCTCCAGCTCGGCGTCGCCCTTCCAGGCCTGCCCGGCCTCGAAGGAGGCGGCGCCGGTCTCGATCAGCTCGTCGAGCGCGAGGCCCTTGCCCTTCTCGATGGACGGCAGCCAGCGGTGGTGGGCCATCGGGTGGGCGTTGACGAAGCCGTTGGTCTCGGACGGCTCGCGCAGCGTCACCACCGTCTGGGCCAGGCGCCGGTCCGCGGCGGCGAGCGTGGCGCCGAAGCGGGCGCCGGCCTCGATGCGCGGGGCGGGGCCGTAGGGGTGCGGGCGGGTCTGGTGGATCGAGCCGAGCTTCTTCGGGTAGCCCTGGTGCAGACCGCGGGCGATCGCGAAGTCCTTGTCGACCCAGATGTACACGCAGCGGGAGTACGTCCGGCCCCGGTACTGGCAGCGCACGACCGCGAACGCCTCCTTGTACTGGGAGAGCACCGGGTCCAGCAGCTCGTCGCCGGACGCCGAGCAGGACTGCCAGTCGGCCCAGATCAGCGCGACCGCGCCCGGGTCCTCGTCGGCGAGCTCCAGCGGCTCGGGCAGCAGCTCCCGTACGCGCGCGGGGTCCGTGCGGTACTCGACGGTGAGCAGGTCGCCCGAGTAGCGCCACGGCGGGTTCGGGATCAGCGACGAGGCGCCGCTCGTGGTCTTGGGGTGGAAGAAACCACGGACTGGGGACATGGCGGGGATTCCTTAGGCGGTGGGGACGGGCTGCTTCAGGCGGTGGGGACGGGCTGCTTCATGAGCTGGGTGCGGTAGCGGGCGGCGCCCATGGCGGCCTTGTGACCGCCGAGCGCGACGACACCGACCAGCCGGTCGTCGACGTGGTAGCCGGCCAGGACGTCGCCGTCCGGGTCGCCGTCCAGCACCCGTACGTCGGCCTTGCCGAGGGCGGGGGCCCCGAAGGACTGGAGCCGGAACTCGTGCTGGTCGCTCCAGAAGGTGGGCAGCGGCGAGAACGGGGCGGCCTCGGCGTCGGCGCCGGTCAGCCGGGCCACCAGGGTGCGCGCCGCGTGCTTCGCGGTGTCCGTGGGGATGGACCAGTGCTCGACGCGGCGCGGTACGCCGTCGTAGCGGGCGTTGGGGAAGCGGGCGACGTCGCCGACCGCGACCACGTCGGGCCGGCCGCCGACGCGCAGCTGCTCGTCGGTGAGGACGCCGTCGGAGAGGTCGAGGCCGTTGCCGTCAAGCCACTCGACGTTGGCGACGGAGCCGACCGACTCCACGACCACGTCGGCGGGCAGGACCGTCCCGTCGGCGAGCACCACACCGGTCACCCGCTCGTCGCCCTCGAACCCGGCGACCTGGGCGCCGAGCGCGAAGCGCACTCCGCGTGCCTCGTGCCGGGCGAGCAGGGCGCGGGCCAGCAGTTCGCCCAGCGGTCCGACCATGGGCAGCGGCAGCGGGTCGACGACCGTCACCTCGGTGACACCGAGGCCGACGGCGGTGGCGGCCACCTCGCAGCCGATGAACCCGGCGCCGACCACGACCACCCGGACGCCCGGCCTGGTCAGATCGTCGCGCAGCGCCTGGGCGTCGTCGATCGTACGGACGGTGTGCCGTCCGGCGAGCGGCCCCGGGCAGCGCAGCCGACGCGGCCGCATGCCGGTGGCGACGACCAGTCCGTCGTAGGCCAGGGTGGAACCGTCGTCGAGCGTGACGGTCCGCTCGTCGAGACCGGCGGCGACGGCCTTGGTGCCCAGTCGCCATTCCACGTCCGCCGCGGCGGACTTCGGGGTGAAGGCCAGGGACTCGAACGGAGCCTTCCCGGCCAGGACCTCCTTGGAGAGCGGAGGCCGGTTGTAGGGCATGTGGGGCTCGTCGCCCACCACGGTGATGGTCCCGGTCCAGCCGGCGGCGCGCAGCTGTTCGGCGGCACGCAGGCCGCTCATCGAGGCCCCCACGACGACTATGCGTCCGCTCATGTGGATCAGTCCTCGATCCGGATGGCCTGGAGCGGGCAGACGTCCGCGGCTTCCTCGACCTCTTCGCGCAGCGCGTCGTCCGGGTCCGGGACGAACAGCAGGCGGCCGTCGTCGTCCATCGAGAAGACGTCGGGGGCGGCGAAGACGCACTGGCCGTGGTCCTGGCACTTGTTCATGTCGACGACGACCTTCATGGCCGGTCCTCCAGTGGGTGGGGGCGTCGGGGAAAGGGGAGAGTGAAGAGGGTGTGAGGAGCCCGGCCGTGACCGGCCGGACCCCTCGGCCAAAGGGCCGCGGCGGAACCGCGTCCCCTACTCGTTTGGCTTCAAACAACATAGGAAGCCGACCGCTCCCGGTCAATAGCTGTCCAGGTGGATAATTTTTTGCGAACCCCCTCTTGCGGGGGGCCCGTTCTCCTCCCTACCGTTCGGACTCAAACGAGCCCTCCCGGAATGGCCGGCGCTTCTCGCCCTCCCGCCCGGTGACCGCTCCCATCCCGCCGTTCCATCCGCATACGCCCAGGAGATTTCGGTGAGCGCCCAAGACACCCCAGACATCCGTCGGCACCTGGACCGACTCGCTGCCGAGGGCATCGACGTGGTCCGGGTCAGCTACCCCGACCTGATCGGCACCGACCGCGCCCGCGACGTGCTGGTGGACCACCTGCCCTCGGCCTGCGAGCACGGTCTGGCCTTCTGCCGGGCCGTCTACCACACCACCCCCCAGGGTGACGTGGTGCCGGTCGCCGGCGGCCTCGACGCCGGCCTGCCGGACGTGTCCGTACGCCCCGATCTGTCCACCCTGACCGCGCTGCCCTGGGAGCCCGGGGTCGCCTCCTGCCTCGGCGAGGTGCGCGACCCCGCCACCTCGGCGCCCGTCCCCGAATCACCCCGCGATCTGCTCCGCACGGTCCTGGACCGGTGTGCCGAGCACGGACTGCGGCCCGTCGTCGGCCCCGAGCTGGAGTACTTCCTGCTGGAGCCGGACCCCGCCGCCCCCACCGGCTGGCGCCGGTCCCCCGAGACCACGGGCGCCGTCTACACCGCCGGACTGCGCGCCGACCCGGACAACCATCTGCTGCGCACCCTGCGCCAGCTGCGCGATCTGGGCATCGGCGTCGTCACCGGCAACCACGAGTTCGACGGCGGCCAGTACGAGATCAACCTGACCCACTCCGAGGCCCTGGACGCCGCCGACCGCGCCTTCCGCTTCAAATCGGCCGTGAAGGAACTGGCCCGCAGGGAAGGCAGGATGGCCACCTTCATGGCCAAGCCCTTCGGCGACGCCGGCGGCTCGGGCTTCCACCTCCACCTCTCCTGCGAGGACGGCGAGGGCCGCAACGTCTTCGACGACCCGGCGGGCGCCCATGGCCTCGCCGCCCCCGCCCGGCACGCGATCGCCGGCATCCTCGCCCACGCGCCCGCGCTCGCCGCGCTGGCCAACCCGACGGTGAACTCGTACAAGCGCTTCGGCCCGGACACCCTCGCTCCCTGGCTGATCGACTGGGGCCTGGACAACCGCAGCGCCATGCTGCGCGTCCCGCCGGAGCGTGGTTCCGGCGCCCGGCTCGAACTCCGGCTCGGCGACGCCAGCGCCAACCCCTACCTGCTGATCGCGGGCACCATCGCCGCCGCGCTGCTCGGCGTCCAGGCGGGCGAGGAGCCGCCGCCCCCGCTGGAGGGCTACGGCTACGACACCGACCGCTCCGCCACCCTGCCCATGAACCTCGCCGACGCGCTCGACGCGCTGGAGGCGGACACCGCCCTCACCGACGTCCTCGGCAAGGACTTCACCGCGTCCTTCCTCTCCTACAAGCGCGACGAGGTCGAGCGCTTCGGTCGGCACGTCACCGACTGGGAGTTCACCGAGTACGCCTACCACCTCTGAGCCCCCCACACCCTCGCCCAGGAGATCCGCCATCATGACCAGCCCCGCCGTCCCCGCCGTCCCCACCACGCGCGAAGAGCTGCGCGCCGCCCTCGACGAGCCCCTCCCGCTCGACCAGGTGAACCTCGCCGACCTGGACAACTTCGCGGACGGCATCACGCCCTGGCGCATGTTCCACACCCTGCGCCACGAGGAGCCGGTGCACTGGCAGCCCGAGGAGGCCCCCAACTCCGGCTTCTGGTCCGTGACCCGGCACGCGGACATCGCCCGCGTCGACCGCGACTCCGACACCTTCACCTCGACCCGGTTCGTCAACCTCGAAGAGGTCGACGACAACCAGATCGCGAAGCGCGCCTCCATCCTGGAGATGGACGGCGTCCGCCACCGCGCGCTGCGCAGCGTCATCCAGCGGCAGTTCGGCGCGAGCGTCATCAACAGCTACGCCGACTTCCTGCGCGGTCTGACCGCCACCACCCTCGACAAGGCGCTCGCCAAGGGCACCTTCGACTTCGTCGAGGACGTCTCCGCGGACTTCCCGATCAACGTCCTGGCCCGGCTGCTCGACGTGCCGTCGGAGGACAACCAGCAGCTGATCGACTGGGGCAACCGGATCATCGGCAACACCGACCCGGACTACGCCGACGTCCTGCTGCACAGCGCGGAGAGCGAGAAGTACCGCGACCTGCCCTTCCGTTCCCCCGCCTCGATCGAGGTCTTCGAGTACGGCCGCGAGCTGGCCCGTCAGCGGCGCGGCGGCGACGGCAACGACCTGATCTCCAAGCTGGTCAACACCGTTCCGCGCGACGGGGTGCCGCTGTCCGCGCAGGACTTCGACAACTACTTCCTGCTCCTGGTGGTGGCCGGCAACGAGACCACCCGCCACACCATCAGCCACTCCATGCTGGCCCTGCTTCAGCACCCCGAGCAGCTCGCCCGCCTCAAGGACGACCCCTCGCTGATCCCGACGGCCGTCGAGGAGTTCCTGCGCTGGGCCTCTCCCGTCTACCACTTCCGGCGTACCGCCACCCGCGACACCGAACTCGGCGGCAAGCAGGTCAAGGAAGGCGACAAGGTCGTCATGTGGTTCGCCTCCGGCAACCGTGACGAGGAGATCTTCGGCAACCCCTACGACTTCGACGTCGCCCGGCAGAACAACGACCACGTCACCTTCGGCAAGGGCAGCCCCCACCTGTGCCTGGGCAACCTGCTCGCCCGCACCGAGATCCGCATCATGTTCGAGGAGCTGATCCCGCGCCTCGCCGACATCAAGCTGGCCGGGGACGTGCCGCGGGTGCGCTCCAACTTCGTCAACGGCATCAAGCACCTTCCGGTCCAGGTCACCCTCGCCTGACGGACGCCCGCTCCGGGGCGGCCGCCGCCCCGCACCGTGCCCTCGCGGCAACGCGCCTGCTCTCCCTCGGACGTCCCGGGGGAGAGCGGGCGCGTTGCCGTGCCGACAGGTCTGCCCCGCGGTCAGAGCGTGCGCAGGAACTCCTCGACGATCGCGGTGAACTCTTCGGGCTTCTCCATGTTCGGGTAGTGCGCGGTGCCCTCGACGAGCACGGAACGGCCGTTCTGAACGGTGTCCGCCAGCCGCTGGGCCGCGGCGATCACGTCGGGGGTGTCGAGAGCCCCGTTCAGGGTGAGCACCGGGACGCCGACCTGCGGCAGACGGGCCCAGGTGTCGGTGACCGGTACGTGCAGGTTCGGCTCGCCGGGGGTGTGCTTGGCGAGCGTGTGCAGGGCCATCTCGCGCAGCCGGCGCGGGACGGCCGGGTCGACGTCGGCCGGCGAGCGGTGCGGTCCGGGGACGTACCCGAGGAACGCTGTCAGCCAGCTCTCGATGTCACCGGCGGCCAGCGCGCGGGCGGTCTCGGCCTGGATCGCCCGGTGCCAGGGATCGGAGTCCTCGAACTCGCCGGTGGAGGCCCCGGCCACGACGGCGGCGCGGACCAGTTCCGGGTGTTCGAGCAGCATGTCGGTGACGACGATGCCGCCCATCGACACGCCCACGAGCGCCGCGGGGCCCGCGTCGAGGTGGCGCAGCAGATCCGCGAGATCGTCCGCCCAGCGGAACGGCTTCGAGGCGTTGGCGGAGGCGCCGTGCCCGCGGATGTCCGCGGCGACCACCCGGTGGGCGCTCGCGAGGGCCGGGACCACCGCGTCGAACACCCGGTGGTCGACGAAACCCGAGTGGAGCAGCACCACGAGATCCCCGGTGCCCGCCTCGCGGTAGGCGAGGTCGCCGTCGGCGGACGCGAAGTGGTTCATGGCCGGGTACTTCAGTTCCGAAGCAACAGTCATGACAACTAAGGTGTCATCTTGGCCCGACTTTGGCAACCAAGGTGTCATGATGGCGGGGTGAACGAGACCGACAGCCCGCTCCCGCCCGACGAACTCGGCCACCGCCTCGTCGAGGTCTTCGACCTCGTCGGCCCCCTCTACCGGCGCGCCCTGCGCAAGGTGGAACAGGGCGAGGCGATCGAGGGCGCCTCGGTCGGCGTACGCTCCGTGCTGGACCTGCTGCGCAGGCAGGGCGACATGACGGTGCCGCAGCTCAGCCGCATCCAGGCGCTGAGCCGGCAGTTCGTGCAGCGCATGGTCAACGACGCGGCGGCGCGCGGGTGGGTGCAGATCGTCCCCAACCCCGCGCACCAGCGCTCGTCGCTGATCCGCCTCACCGAGGAGGGCCGGGCGCTCATCACCGCGGTGCTCGACCGCGAGCACACCCTGAACCGCCAGGTCGGCGGCGACCTCACCGACGCCGAGGTACGGGCCTGCGTACGGGTGCTGCGGGAGATGCTGAGGACGTTCGACCACGTCGACGTGGAGGACTAGGCACGGTCGGCGCGATGAGTTCGGGGCCGCCCGCGGGTCTTCCTGTGGACCGGCACGACCGACTCGTCAGGAGCAGGACATGGGCCTCATCCACATCGAGCTTTTCACCACCCTCGACTTCGTCGGGCAGGCGCCCGGCGGCCCCGACGAGGACCCGGTGGGGTTCCCGTTCGGCGGCTGGCAGGCGCCCCTGCTGGACGAGGTCACCGGGGCCCAGATCGGTGCCGCGTACGAGGGCACGGACGCCCTCCTGCTCGGCCGGCGGACGTACGACATCTTCGCCGCCTACTGGCCCCACCAGAAGGGCGGCGAGGACGGGGAGATCGCCACGCTCTTCAACAGCGTCCCCAAGTACGTGGCCTCCCGCGGCAGGCCCGACCTCTCGTGGGACGGGTCCACGCAGCTCGGCCCGGATCTGGCCGGCGCGGTGCGCGAGATCCGGGAGCGACACGAGCACATCAAGGTCGTCGGGAGCCTCGACCTGGTGCAGACCCTCCTGCGCGAGAAGCTCTTCGACCGTCTCGACCTCTGGGTGCACCCGATCGTGCTGGGCGTCGGGAAGAAGGTGTTCGACGGCGGCGCGGTGCCCACGAACGTCACCCTCCTCCAGCCGCCGGCAGCCGGTCCGAGGAGCGTCGTGCACCTGCGCTACGGGCTCGCCGACGGCACGCCCGGGACCGGCGACATGAGCGCACCCGATCGCGGTATCGGCCGCGACGACTGAAGCGGCCCCGCGTCAGAGGCATACGATATTGCACATGACGCAAGACGCCGGTGAGCTGGACAGCCTGGTCCGCAAACGCATCCGCGCCCTGCGGGTGGCGCAGGGCTGGTCGCTGGAGGAGCTGGCCACCCGGGCCAGGGTCAGCCAGTCCACGCTCAGTCGTATCGAGAACGGCCAGCGCCGCCTGGCCCTCGACCAGCTGGTCACCCTGGCACGGGCGCTGGACACCTCTCTCGACCAGCTGGTCGAGACGGCCACCGACGACGTCGTCTCCAGCCCGATGATCGACGCGGCCCATTCGCTGATGCGCTGGTCCGTCAAGGCCGATCCGGGCATGACCGTCGTACGCCGGCGCATGACGCAACCGCCGCCGGACAATCCCGCCCGGATGCGCGCGCACCCCGGCCGGGAGTGGCTCGTGGTCCTGTCCGGCACCGCGACCCTGCTGCTCGGCAACCGCCGCTTCCGGGTCGAGACCAACCAGGCCGCCGAGTTCCCCACCATGCTGCCGCACGCCATCGGCGCCGAGGGCGGACCGTGCGAGATCCTCGGCATCTTCGACCGGGACGCCCGGCGCGGCCACCAGCGCGACGAGGAGGGAAGCGGACCGAACCGTCCTCCCGAGTGACCGACCCCGCGGTCCGCGGCGCGGACCGCTTGCGCTTTCGGCAGCCGAACGAGGAACCTTCTTGCGTTTGGCGAAACAGGAGGAGCCACCGGCGCCTGACCGGGCCTAGCGTGCAACGTATGACCCACCCCATGCCGCACTCCGGCGCGCACTCCGCACACCCCGCCCACCCGCAGGAACAGCAGACTCGGCACGAGCATCGGCAGCACGAGCACGAGCACGAGCACGAGCACGAGCACGACGCCGACCAGACGGAAGTCCTCGACCTGGATGCCGAAGTGCTCGCCGAGCACCTCGCCTTCCTCACCCGGTGGCTGCCGGTCCAGGAGGCTCCGCGTCACATCGTCGACCTCGGGGCCGGCACCGGAGCCGGCACCTTCGCCCTGCTGGAGTGCTTCCCCGAGGCCCATGTCACCGCCGTCGACTCCTCGGCCGCACACCTGGACCGCCTGCGCACGAAGGCCGGCGCGCAGGGGGTCGGCGATCGGGTGCGGACCGTCCGGGCCGACCTCGACACCGAGTGGCCCGACCTCGGCACGCCCGAACTCGTGTGGGCGTCCGCCTCCGTGCACCACATGGCCGACCCAGCACGCACCCTGCGCCAGGTCCACGACACACTCGCGCCCGGCGGACTGTTCGCCGTCGTCGAGCTGGCGGGCTTCCCCCGCTTCCTGCCCGTGGACGCCCCGGAGGACGCTCCCGGTCTCCTGGAGCGCTGCCACGCCGCCGCCGAACGCCCCCATGCGGCGCATGTGCCGCACCGCGGTACCGACTGGGGCCCCCACCTCGTGGCCGCCGGATTCACCGTCGAAGCCGAACGCACGGTCACCGTCAACGTCGACGGCTCCCGCTCCCCGGCGGTGGGCCGCTACGCCCTGGCGGGACTGCGGCGCCTGCGCGCCTCGGTCGGCGACGAGCTCGCGCCCGGCGACCTCGCCGCGCTCGACCGGCTGCTCGACCCCGTCGGCCCGCACGGCATCCTGCGCCGCGACGACCTCGCGGTACGCACCGACCGCACCGTGGGGGCCGCCCGCCGCTGACGCACCGCCGGACGACCTGGCCCGTGTCGGCGAGGAAGGCCTGAACGGCTGTCAGGAGCCGACACCATCGGGCGGGTGGGGGAGGACCGGGTGGCGAAAACATGGTGCGGGCGGCAGTGCAACCATTCGGATCCCACACATGTCTGTCAGTGTGAAATCGTCTGTCCCCTTCACCAGGAGCATCTGGGGGCGTCATGTACCACCACCCATCCCGCGCGGCCGTCGCCGCAGGCGTCCTACTCACTGCCGTAGGCGCCACGGTTCCCGCATCGGCGGCCACGCTGCCGCAGACGGCGGCCAAGAGTTCCCCGCCCGCCCGCGTCGTCAATGCCCGGTGGGCCGGGCACTGCACCTTCGACCGACTCGTCATCGATCTCGGCGGCGCCACCACGACCGTCGGCGTGAAGGCGGTCAAGGAGCTGCGCTACGACCCTTCCGGGAAGAAGGTCCCCCTCCCGGGGAAGTACTTCCTGGAGATCAGGCTCTCTCCCGCGGTCGCCCACGACAGCGCCGGCAAGTCGGTCTACCGGGGCCCCCGGCTGGCGAAGATCCCGTTGTCCAAGCTGAAGGGTCTCGCCCTGACCGGGGACTTCGAAGGGGTGGTCACCTTCGGCACCGCCTTCCAGACCAAACCCGCGTACAAGGCCTTCAAGCTGCACAGCCCCGAGCGGGTGGTCGTGGACTTCAACCACGCCAACCGCTGCGGTTGAGTTCGCGGGCCCCGGCGGGCGGAGTACCGCCCGCCGGGGCCGCCGGGCACCGTGCTCAGCCCTCCGCGCGGGCGGGCAGCCGCCAACCCGGGCGGGGGAAGTGGCAGGTGTAGCCGTCGGGGTAGCGCTCCAGGTAGTCCTGGTGCTCGGGCTCGGCCTCCCAGAAGGGGCCGACCGGCTCCACCTCGGTGACCACCTTGCCCGGCCACAGTCCGGAGGCGTCGACGTCGGCGATGGTGTCCTCGGCGACCCGCTTCTGCTCGTCGTCCACGTAGTAGATCGCCGAGCGGTAGCTCAGACCGATGTCGTTGCCCTGACGGTTCTTGGTGCTCGGGTCGTGGATCTGGAAGAAGAGCTCCAGGATCGCGCGGTAGTCGGTCACCTCGGGGTCGTAGAGGATCTCGATGGCCTCCGCGTGGGTGCCGTGGTTGCGGTACGTCGCGTTCGGCACGTCGCCGCCGGTGTAGCCCACCCGGGTCGCCGTCACGCCCGGGAACCGGCGGATCAGGTCCTGCATCCCCCAGAAACATCCTCCCGCCAGCACGGCCCTCTGCGTCTGCGCTGCCATCTCAGCCCCTTCGATCTCTGTCGCGCCGGTCGGCCGGGCCGCTCTGCTCGCGGACACCGCCGACACACCGCATTCTCCGCATGCCTCAGCGCCTGCGGCCTGCGAACAATTCCCTGGCGCCCAGCCACCTCGCGTACGGACGGATGGTCATACCGCTGTGTGGAAAGTTCCGCCGTATGCGCTAGAATCGATCTTGAGCTGGTCACCGCAACTGCGGACGACCGGTGTCGCGTTGGTGGTCCAAGGAAAGACGCCCCGCTTCCTGCGGGGAAATGCAGGTGCAAGGCCTGCCCGGCGCTCGGATCGATCACAGGGCCCGTCCCGCACACGCTGCGGGACGGGCCCTGTGCGTTGCCTGCTCGGCGGCGGAGTGCACCCGTTGCATTCAAACGGACATCTTTGGTGAAAAAGGTTTAATTATTCATTCGTCGCCCAAGGTGACGATTGCGGCCAAATGGGATTAGGCTTTCTGAGTGAAAGCCGCGACGCGCGGTACGCCCGTCGGGGAGGCTTCGCCATCACAGCGGAGCCGGCCGGAGTGTCCGTCCGCGACAACTCAGGGTCACGCCTGAAGACGTCGCTGGTCGGGGCGTGCCTCAGGAAACGGCGTGGTGAGCCAAGAGACCGCTGCAATCCTCTGCCATGTGCGGCGGCCATCCACCTCGCTTCTCCCTGTCGGGAGCGCGAGAGACGATGAGAGGTAATTTCCCATGCGATCACAACGCGCGAGGCGCGTCTTCGTGATGTCCGTTGCCGGTCTGCTCATGGCCGGTGGCGCGGCGGTCGGCGCGGCGGGCACCGCTTCGGCGAGCCCGACGCATGTCCCGACGCAGGTCTCCAGCTACAGCAACCACGGCCACGGGTGGGGTTGGGGCGACGACGACTACGGCTATGGCGGCTGGGGCGGCTACGGCGGCTATGGCGGCTATGGCGGCTGGGGTGGCTACGGCGGTTACGGCGGTTACGGCGGCTATGGCGGTTACGGTGGCTATGGCGGCTATGGCGGCTACGGCGGCGGCTGGGGCTGGTGACCCTCGGATCTGCGGCTGATCCCCGTAAGGGGTGACAAGGATGGTGTGCGGCTCCCGACTGTGTCGGCGAGCCGCACACCTGCGTCCGTGCCGTCGTGGGCGGCTGTCTATACGGTGTCAGGGCCGTAGAGCGCGGCGATGTCCTGGGAGCCGGCCCACCGGCTGTAGGTGGGTGACTGCGGCCAGCCGTCGGGCGAGTCCTGCCACTCCTCCTGCCGTCCGTAGGGCAGCAGGTCGATGAGTGCGAAGGTGTGGGTGAGCTGTTCGGTGCCCCGGCCGGTGGTGTGCCAGGTGCGGTAGACCGTGTCGCCGTCGCGGAGGAACACGTTGACGGCGAAGCCCCCTCCGGGCGGTGCGCCCACGTCGGTGCCGAACGTGCTGTTCGCGGTGGAGTACCAGGGCATCTTGTTCCCGACCCGCCGCTTGTAGGCGAGTGCCTCCTCGATCGGCCCCTGGGTCACGACGACGAAGCGGGCGTCGTAGGCGTCCAGGAACCCCAGCCGGGTGAACTGTGCCGTGAACCCCGTACAGCCGGGGCACTGCCACTCCTTGTCGGGGAACCACATGTGGTTGTAGACGATCAGCTGGCTCCGGCCGTCGAACAGGTCGGCCAGCCGTACCGGCCCCTCCGCGCCGTCCAGGGTGTAGTCGGGCATCCGCACCATGGGCAGACGACGACGCTGGGCGGCGATCGCGTCCAGTTCCCGGGTCGCGGCCTTCTCCCGGGCACGCAGTGAATCGAGTTCGTGCTGCCAGGCGTCGGCGTCGACGACGGGTGGCAGTGCGTGGGTTTGTGCGCTGGTCTCCATGATTCCTCACTGGTCGTGTGCGATGTGGGTGGTGTGCAGAGGCAGACCCCGTCGGTGCCGTGAACTCATCGGTCCGTGCGCTCGGGCCGGGCCGGTATCGGTACCCGTGGTCGGGCCGGCGGCGGTCGTGGGTACGTCGGGGGTGGCCCGGATGCGCGCACGCTCGCGCCGGGAGGTGCCGGGCGGCCGGGGGTGCGTGATCCTGTAGGGGTGTGTGGTGCCCGTGCCGGGCGGAGTTTGGCGGCCTATGCCGCCTCGGGCCGCCGGGCGATACGCCTGACCCTCGTCGTCGCGGCCGGCTTCTACTTCTTCCGCTACGGCCTCGACCGTCCCGTCGCGGCCACCTACGCCCTGTTCTCCGTCGTGGCGCTGGGCGGACTCGCCAGGATCCCCGGTACCGGGCGGCAGCGGGCCGCGGTGGTCGTGGCCCTGCTGCCCGTGTGCTGGCTGCTGGTAATCATCGGCACCTGCCTCTCGGTACGGACCTGGAGTGCCGTCGTCGGCATGCTGGTGGTCGGCTTCGCACTGGCGTTCGCCGCCGTGGGCGGACCGCGCCCGGCCGGTGCGGCGCCGGGCCTGCAACTGCTCTACATCCTGCCGTCCTTCCCCCCGTACGACCCCGGCTCACTCGGCGATCGGCTGATCGGGACGACGACGGGGCTGGTCCTGTTCGCCGTCGCCGAGGCGCTGATCCTGCCCGGCCCCACCCCGCCGCCGTACCGGGAGCGGGCCGCCCGGGCGGCCGACACCGCCGCGCGCTGCGCGGCACTTCTCGCGGCTGCGCCGTACACCCTGACCGCTGCGGATGTCCGCGCGGCCGGTGAGGCCGGCCAGTCCCTGCGGGCCGTGACGGTGCCGGAGGCGGAACGCCCGGCCGGGCCGGGCCTGCACCACCGCGCCCTCGCCCACACCGGTCTGGCGACCCGTGCGCTGCTCAACCGGCTGGCGCAGTTGCCCGCCGCGCCGGGCGGCGTCCCGGGACCCGAGGACTCGGCCGTGCTGAGCGCGGCGGCGCGGCTGGCCACGCAGAGCGCGGGCTGCCTGCACGCGGGACCGTCGCCCGTGACGGCGTACGAGGAACTGGCCGCGGCCCGCGCCCGGCTGTCGGCCTCGTCCGCGGGCCCCGCCGGTGACGCTGCTGGTGCTGGTGCTGGTGCTGGTGCTGGTGCTGGTGCTGGTGCTGGTGCCGGTGGCGCGGCCTGCGGTCCGGGTGCCGCTGGTGCGGGCGGCTGCGGGCCTGCCGACGGGGCCGGTCCCGGGCCGGCCTTCCCGCCCGCGGTACTGCGCCGGCATGCCGCCGTGCTGGAGGTCGCCGACGCCGCGCTGGCCATGAGCACGGCGGCCGATCTCGCGGCACACGGGCGCCGGGCCTCGGTGAAGGTGGCGCCGGGGCGCTTCTGGTACGCCGGGACCTGGCCCCCGCTGCTGTGGTGGCACCGGCTGCGCGGCCACGCCGGACGCCGGTCGGTGATGTTCCAGAACTCCTGGCGCATCGCCCTGGCCCTGACCGCGGCCCGGTTCGTGGCCGGCGTCGACACCCTGCCGCACGGCTTCTGGGCCATGCTGGCGACGCTCACCCTCACCCGGACCACCCTGGACGAGACCTGGCACACCATCCGCCGGGCCCTCGCCGGCACCCTCGCCGGCGCGCTGGTGGCCGCGGCCCTGCTCACCCTGGCCGGAACCGACACGGTGGTGTACGTCGTGGTGCTGCCGGTGTGGATGCTCTTCGGCTTCACCGTGGGGCCGGTCAAAGGGATCGGCTGGGCCCAGGGCCTGTTCACCGTGCTCGTGGCCCTGATCTTCGCCCAGCTGGCACCGGCGACATGGCAGCTGGCGGAGGTCCGGGTGCTGGACGTCCTGGTGGGCAGCGCGATCGGCGCCGTCTTCGGTCTGCTCGCCTGGCCCCGCGGGGCCCACGACGAGCTGCGGTTCGCGGCGGCGAGTCTCCTGCGCAGGGCGGCGGAGATCGTGGTGGCGACCAGTGCCTCGGTGGCGCAGGGCGGGGCCGCCGGGGCCCCGCCGGGGGCGCCCGGCCACGGCTCGCTGCGGCACGCGGTCGTCCTCGCGGAGTCCGCCTACGCGCAGTTCCAGAGCGAGCCGACACCGTTCGGCGGCGGGCGGCGCGCGGTGGCGATGCCCGAGGTCGACTGGCAGGCGACGCTGATGGCCGGGCACCACACGCTGTGGGGGTCCGAGCGGCTGTCACAGGTGGCGCACCCCCGGCTCGGCGCGGCGGCGGCCGGGTCGCTCGACGCCCTGGGCGACCGGGTGGCCGGGCGGATGCTCCAGGTCTCGGCGGCGTTGGACCCCGGCGGTGACACCCCGACGGCCCCCCTGCCGTTCATCGACCCGGCTTCCCCCGCGTTCGCCGCGGAGCCGCCCGGCGCGCCGAGGCTCTACTACGCCACCGTGTCGTGGCTGGAGTCGCTGACCCGCGATCTGGCCCGGATCGCGCACAGCGACCCCGGGCCGGCCCACGACAGGCCGGACACGGGGACGCCGGAGTAGTGCCGCGGCACCAGGTCAGGGGCGGTTCAGACCCCACGTCTGGAGGACGAAGGGCCGCCCCTTCTCCTCCCCCTTGATCAACGGTACGTCGAGCAGTTCGAAGCCCGTTCTCGTGGCCACGGCGACGCTGGCGGCGTTCTCCGCCTCCAGCTCCAGGATCACCTGCCGCGCGCCCAGCTGTTCGAAGGCGTACGCGGCCATCACCCGCACCGCTCGCGCGGCCAGCCCCTGGCCGCGGTGGGCCGGGCCGACCGCGTAGCCGATCTCAGTGCCCTCCGGGGCGCGCCGCAGCATCACCTCGCCGAGCGGCGCGCCGCCGTCGAGCGTGATGGCGAGCAGCATGACCGAGCCCTCCGCCCGCAGCTGCCGGTCCCGGTCCAGCCGTGCGCGGGCGGCCGCTTCGTCGAAGGGGGAGACGAGGGGCGTCCAGTACGCGATGTCCGGGTGGTCGAACAGAGCGGGCATCGCGGCCACGTCCGCCTCCGTCCAGTCGCGCAGGACGAGACCCTCCCCGGTGAGCTCGATCCGGTCGGGAAAGGGTGACGTGGGGCTGCTCATGACGGGGGGGACCTTTCTGGCCTGGTGAGGACGAGGCAGGATATCCGGCGACGATCGTCGTACGATCCGATTTTCGCGCGGGCCCCGTCCTGCGAGGTCACGACGACGACCTCGCGGGGGCCGTCACCGAGAAGGCCTCCGATGACGGGTGAGGACGGCGGCGCCGATCTGCTCCGCCGCCAGGCACCGCAGTTCCGTGGGCGGGGTGTCGGCCGGGAACAGACGGTGGCCGCTTCCCAGGACGGTGGGGAAGGTCAGCAGCCGGTACTCGTCGACGAGGTCCTCGGCCATCAGCTGCCGTACGACGCCCAGGCTGCCGGTGACGACCACGTCGCGCCGCTCGCGCTTGACGGCGTCGAGGAGGTCGCCGGCGAGGATCCGGGAGTTGGCCCAGGCCGACACGTCGGTCAGGGTGCGGGTGGCGACCAGCTTCGGTACGGCGTTCATGCGCCGGGAGAACGGGTCGTCGCGGTTCGGCCACAGCCGGGAGAACAGCTGCCAGGTCCCGCGGCCGAGCAGCAGGACCCCGTCGTCCAGGGTGCTGCCGAGCCGGAACTTGTCGCCGGCGACCGCTTCCGGGCCGTGCCGGAAGGCCCAGCCGCCCAGGGGTGTGCCGCCGGACCCGTCCGGGTCGGAGACGATCCCGTCCAGGGTGGTGAACTCGATGACGACGACGCTCATGACGAGGTTCCCTTCGGTTGAGTGCTCACCGGTACATACCGGCGGCACCGTCCCGACTCATCGCGCGCGGCGGAAACCGCCGACTCAAATCTCGGACGGCAGGCAGAAGGCGCCCAGGACACTCGGATCGGCGAACACGACGTTGTGCGCGACGCGCCCGCCGGCGACGGTGAAGACCTGGACGGTGTGCAGCTGGTGACCGCCGCCGGGCCGCGGCGCGTACGCGGCGAGCGCGGGCTGTCCGTTGGCGGTGAGTTCCCGTGTGCGCCAGCCCGGTCCGCGCATCCGGAACACCCGGTCCATGAACAGGCCGTACGCCCGGCTGCCGCGGTACCACAGCGCGACCGGCGGCATCTCCAGGACGACGTCGTCGGCCAGCAGCCGCACCAGCGCGGGCACGTCGGCCGCCTCGAAGGCCTGGAGGTACTTCCGGACCGTCGCGCGTGCCCCGCTGTCGCCGGGCTCGGGCAGCTCGCCGGGATCGCCCGCGGCGGCGAGGGCGGCGCGGGCGCGTTGCAGCGCGCTGTTGACCGCCGCGACCGAGGTCCCCAGCTGTCCGGCGACCTCGGCGGCCGAGAACTCCAGCACCTCGCGCAGCACGAGCACGGCGCGCTGCCGCGCGGGCAGGCACTGTACGGCCGCCACCCAGGCCAGCCGCAGGTCGGCCCGTACGTCCACGTCGAACCGGGCGTCCGGGAACGGCTCCAGCCAGGGGACGTCGAGCGCCGGTGCGAGCGGTGCCTCCGGATCGTCGCTCGGCGCCCCCAGCCCGGACGGCAGCGGCCGCCGCCCGCGTCCCTCCAGCGCGGTCAGGCACACGTTGGTCGCGATCCGGTACAGCCAGGTCCGTACCGAGGCACGTTCCGGGTCGTACCGGTCGCGGGCCTTCCAGGCGCGCAGCAGCGTCTCCTGCACCAGGTCCTCGGCCTCGTGGAACGAACCGAGCATGCGGTAGCAGTACGTCAGCAACTCGCCCCGGTACGGCTCGTACTCCATCCGGGCATCATGCCGTACGGGGTGACGCGTGGGCGGTGCGGAGCGTTACTCGCCGGGCAGCATGAAGTCGGCCGGGGCGAGGGCGCGGTCGACGATGCGGGTGTCCCCGATCCAGCCGTAGAAGCCCTGCCCGAACGCCTCGGCGAACTGGGTACCGCCGACGACGAAGGGCTTGCCCAGCGTCTCGATGCCCGTGGCCGGCTGGGACGGGTTACGGGCGATCCTCGAGCCGTCCACGTACATGATCGTGCGGCGCCCGTCGTTCACCACGGCGATGTGGGTCCACCGGCCGACCGGGATGGCGTGGCTCCACGTCGTCGGGTCGGCGTCCTGCACGTCCGGGTAGAGCACGAACTGGAGGAACCGCTCCGGTGTGACGTTGAGGCTGCACGTCGGCTCCTCCGTGGACCAGCCGGTGGTCTTGCCCGCGTCCCCGTTGCGGCCCTCCCAGCTGAGGATGCCCATCCAGGCGTGGTCGCCCTCGAACGGGTCGGGAAGCTTGACGAAGGTCTCGATCGTGAATCCCGCGCGGAACTTCAGGCTGTTGAGCGGAGCCGTGGCTCTCGTGGTGAGGATCGCGCCGCGGTCGGGGTTCTTCCCGCCGCCGAAGCGCAGGCTGGCGTGGGCGGGCTGCTGGGTGTGGTGGTCGGCGGACCAGGTCAGCACGTCGGCCGCGCTGTCGTGCAGCAGGCTCACCGCCAGGTCGTTGCCGTTGCCGGTGAGGTCACGGGCCACGGTCCCCGCGGGCAGCGCGGCACCGGGACGGCCGGCGGCGGGCAGACCGGCCGGGTCGAAGCGCCAGTAGGCGACCGTCCCCCGGGGCATGACGCGCTGCGCGGGACGGGGCTTCGGCGGGGTGACCGGGGCGAACCCCTCGAAGCGGCTCGCGAAGTCGATGTCGAGGGTGAACCGGTCCGCCTGGCCGGTGAGTTCGACGGTCTCCGCCTCCAGCGGTGTCCTGTCCTGCGCCGCCTTGCCGAGGAACCAGGGAGAGAACGTCTGCACGTCGACGACGTTGCGCACCGTGTCGAAGGCGTAGAGCCGGATCATGCCGCCGCCACCGTAGTAGCGGTCCTGGTAGTTGGTGATGTGGACGTGTACGTCCCGTCCGGCGTCGTTGGTGAGCACCGTGCGCCCCGGAGGCCAGTAGTGGCCGCCCAGCGCGAGGAAGATCTGGTCGTTGCCGCGGATGATCCTGTCCCACAGCCGTTGTCCGTTGTCGGACAGGTGCGCCTCGCCGCTGTCCTCGGCCCAGGCGATGTCGTGCGTGGTCAGGACGACGGGCAGGGTGGGGTGCTCGTCCAGGACCCCCTGCGCCCACGCCAGCCCCTTGTCCGAGGCACGCCAGTCGAGGGCCAGCACCAGCCAGTCGCGGCCCGCCGCCCGCAGGACGTGGTAGCTGTTGTAGCCGTCGGGGGAGGCTCCGCCGAAGGTCGGCATGCCCGCGAACCGGCCGGGGCCGAAGGCCCGCAGGTAGGCCGTGTCGCCGCGCTGGTCGTCCGTACCCGACGAGATGTCGTGGTTGCCCGCCAGCACGCTGTAGGGCACCTTCCCGTGGATCGTCCGGAAGGTGTCGGCGGCGAGGTGGATCTCCTCCTCGGTGCCGTGTTCGGTGACGTCCCCGAGGTGGGTCATGAACGCTATGTTCGCCTCGGCGCGCTCGGACGCCAGATAGTGGAACGTCGCCCGCAGCGGCTGCGGGTCGGCGCTGTCGGCGTCGAACAGGTACTGGGTGTCGGGCAGTACCGCCAGGGCGAAGCGGGGACTCTCCGCGTCGAAGCGGTGCCCGCGGGACGCGGGTGCGGCCGCCGTCGCACCGGCCGCCTCGGTGCCGAGCAGCGACGTGGCGGCTCCGACCGCGGGGACGGCGACCGCCGCCCGCAGCATCGTACGGCGACCCGGTCCTGAGTCGGTGGGCTTGCTCACTGCGATCTCCTCGCGCTCGATACGCTCCTTCGTCGGCGTTGATCGTGCGCGGTGACGGCAAGCATTCGGCGACGCCGGTCTGAATGCGCGACACATGGAACAGGTCTGAACCACTACCCGGGGGTGCGGACCGCCGCGGCGACCCTCCGGCCGTCGTCGCCGCGGTGCTCCGCGGTCACCGGGTCACAGGCTCGCGAGGAGGTCGTCGAGCGGGGCCGGCACCTGTTCGGGGGCGAGGGCCTCGACCAGGAGACGGCCGTAGCGGATCTTGCGGCCCTTCTTCGTGCCGAGGAAGCGCCGCAACTGCCCGTGCGGGGGCCGCCCGTGGTGCGCGGGCTGGTGCCGGAAAGTCTGCCAGGCACGCAGGTCGCCCTCGGCGCGGACGATCTCCTCGACCCGCGCGGTGCCCAGCGCGCGGATCAGCTCGTCCTCCAGGTCGCTCACGCACACGAAGAAGCCCGCGTGCGGTGCCCCCGCCCGCTCCAGAGCGCGCTCGTAGAAGCGCTGCTCGCCCGCGTCGCACAGCCCGGTCAGCCGCAGGCCGAGGCCGGGCGGCCCGAGCAGGGCCGCATAACGGCCGACGTTCATCGCCCCGCCCATCGGCACGGCGCACACCCCCTCGGCGGCCAGGTCACGGCCGCGCCGGGCGGCCAGTGCCTCCACGGCCGCGAGGTCACTCGCCCCCTCCAGCAGCACCGCCGTCCGTATCCCCAGCCGCACCGCCAGATCGGTCGCCGGCCCGCCGGGGCCGCCGGTCGCCCAGCCGTCGACCGCGTCCCGGAACGCCACCATCTCCGCCATGGTGGGAGTCTGCACCTCCGGCGGCGGCACGGCACGGGATTATCCGGCGGCCCCCGGCGGCTCGCCGCGCAGGCCGGGGGCTCAGTCCGACTTCTTCGACCCGGTGAGCGTCGCGTAGACCACGATGTTCCGCTGGTACCCGGCGCCCCTGACGTATCCGGCGCAGGTGATCAGGCGGAGTTCGGGCCGCTCGGAGCGGCCGTAGACCTTCTTGCGGGGGAATCTGTCCTTGTCGTAGGCCTCGACGGCGTCGACGGTGAAGACGGCCGTGCGGTGGTCCGCGCGGCCGACCTCGATCGTCTCGCCCTTGGTGAGGGTGCCGAGTTCGTAGAAGACGCCGAGGTCGCCGGCGGGCGTGTCCACATGCCCCACGGTCACGGCCGTGCCTCGCGAACCCGGTGCCGTGCCCTCGCTGTACCAGCCGGCGAGGTGGGCGTCGGCGGCGGGCGGCGGCCGCAGCACTCCGGCCTTGTCGAGGTGCAGCTTGGTGAAGGGGGCGTTCACATGGATGGCGGGGATACGGATCCGTACGGGCTGCGCGCGCGGCAGCGGCGGCACGCCAGGGGGTGCCGCCGAGGCGGTGCCGCCTGCCTCCGGCGGGGCGAAGGCCTGCTCGGCGGACGGCTCCGGGGGTGACTGCGTGTCGTTCAGGGCGCCGAAGATCAGCACACTGCCGATCACCAGCGCCAGGGCCAGAATCGTGGCCGGGGGGACGAACCGGTGCGGGGGAGCGCAGGTCCTGCGCCCGGGTCCCGTCCCGGTTCGCCTTCTCGACTGCGGCCGGATGCGGTTCATGCCCGCGGTCCTCGGGGTTGTGCTGCCGGGCCGGTGCGGCGGGAGCTGGGCGGTCAGCCGCGGACGCCGTGCGGACGGCGGCGCATCCTGACCACATACCCGGCGCCGGCCGCGGCGACCAGCGCACCGCCCACGGCCAGCTGCGCTTGGTTGTCCCCGATGTCTCCGAAGCCCGCCGCGACGGCGCCGCCCGGCTCCCGACCGCCGATCTCGTACGTATCCGTGATCATGGTCTTGGGCGGGCACTTCACGGTGACGGTGTCGGTGCCGAGGTCCTGCCCCTCGGGGATCGTGAACTCGCCGGTGAGTTCGCCCTCGTGGTCGCCCTCGAAGAGCTGGAACGATCCGGCCGCCTTCGACTCGCCCTTGCCGAAGGTCTCGCCCGGAGCGCAGCCCGTGGCGGTGACGGTGACCGTGGAACCCGGTGAGCCGTCGCCCGGGTTGATGCGGAGATGAGAGTCGCCCGAGTCGGCGAAGGCCGGACTCGCCAGCGCCAGGACACCGAAGAGAAGGCCGATACCGACGCCAATGGGGTTGTTTCGCATGAGAATCCTCCAGAAGTGCAAGGGTCGGCCTGTCTGTGCAGTGCCCCTGTGGGCTCTACGGTCGAGGAAATCGACACCCCGTCAGCTCCGCAACACGAGTCGTCGGCGTGCGCGTCGCCCGGACAGGCGAAGCCGGGGCGCTTGTTGATCCGTTTGCGCAGGTCGCCGGAGCGCGAGTCGGCGCGGTGCGCGTGCACCCGCAGGGCGGCGGATGGGCTAACGACCTCCGTCGCGGCCGGGCTCCCGCGCCCGGTCGCGGGTGTGCGCCCTCGGCCCGCGCCCCAGGATGCGTGCCGCCGTACCGGGGACGCCGCCGGGTCGCGCGTTGACGCGTCGGAGATTTCCGACGTAACGTTGTGGCATGCCGACCGACGTGTTCGCCGTCCTGGCCAATCCGGTGCGCCGCAGGCTGCTCGAAAGGCTGCGGGAAGGGCCGTGCTCCGCGAGTGAGCTGGCCGGGATGTTCGAGCTCGGAAGGCCCGCGGTCTCCGAACACCTTGCGGTGCTCCGTGCCGCCGGACTGGTGCGCGAGGAGCCGCGCGGCCGGCACCGCTTCTACCACCTCCAGGCCGACCGGCTGGCCGAGGTGGGTGAGTGGCTGCACCCGTTTGAACAGTATTGGCGGCAGCGCCTGGAGGCGCTCGCCGATCTTCTGGACGAGGAAGACGACACATGATCGAGAACGACACGATCACCTGCGAGAAGTTCCTGCCCCACCCTCCGGCGAAGGTGTGGCGGGCCCTGACCGACCCCGAGCTGCACGCCCGCTGGTGGGCGGCCGGCGACGTCAAGCCCGTCGTCGGGCATCGCTTCACCCTCGACATGGGCAACTTCGGCCTTCAGCCCTGCGAGGTGACCGAGGTCGACGAGCGGCGGCTGCTGGCCTACCGGTTCGCCGAGGGCACGCTCGACACCACCGTCACCTGGGAGCTGCGGCCGGAGGGCGAGGGCACCCGGCTGGTCCTCACCCATGCGGGCTTCGACCTCGACTCCCCGATGGGCCGGCAGGCGTACGAGGGTATGGGCGAGGGCTGGCCGCACGTCCTGGCCCGCCTCGGCGCCGTCCTGGACGAGACCGCCTGACGCGGGGTCCCGCCGGGCGTGTCTGGGGCGGTGGCGGGCCCGGCACCGCTAGCTTGGTGATCCGGGCCCTGCCGAACCGTGTACCTGACCAGCGCGGTGCGGGAGGGCCTGTTTCTGCCTGCTGCCTGTTTCTGGCTGCCTGCTGCCTGTCGCCTGTCATTGGCCGGTCGTTCGCCGGGGCGGTGCACATTCTGTGGTGATGTGGGTCACAGGGGCCTGGCCACCCTTGCCCGTGGACCGCGATCGGCATTTACTTGGAAGTCCTAGTAGTTATACGTACGGTGATTCTTGGCCTACTCGTGTGTCCGTGTGCCCGCGCGGTCCCGGGACGCCGCACCCAGGCGTTGCAGTTTCCTCAGGAGGGCATATGTCCATAGCCGAGCCGGTCCGGCCTCCGCTGTACCGGGCCAAGCACCCTGTCCGCTTCGTCACCGCGTCGGCGTTGTTCGACGGCCATGACGCGGCCATCAACATCATGCGGCGGATTCTCCAGGCCCAGGGTGCCGAGGTGATCCACCTGGGGCACAACCGGTCCGTGCAGGACGTGGTGGACGCGGCTCTGGAGGAGGACGCGCACGGCGTGGCGGTCTCGTCCTACCAGGGCGGCCACATCGAGTACTTCGAGTACCTGGTGAAGCTGCTGGGCGAGGCGGGCGCGGGCCATGTGCGGGTGTTCGGCGGCGGCGGAGGCGTCATCGTCCCCGAGGAGATCGCCCGGCTCGCCCGGTCCGGGGTCCGGATCTTTTCTCCGGAGGACGGGCAGCGCCTCGGACTCGCCGGGATGATCAACTCGATCATCGAGGAGTGCGACACCTCCCTGTGGCGCCAGGCGCCCAGCGAGCTGTCCGCCGTGCTGGCCGGTGACCGCCACGCGCTCGCCCGCATGATCAGCGGCCTGGAGGCCGGCTATGTACCGGAGGCGGAACTGGCGGTGCTGCGCGAGGCCGCCGCGGCGCGCGATGTTCCGGTCCTGGGCATCACCGGTACCGGCGGCTCGGGCAAGTCGTCGCTGACCGACGAACTGGTCCGCAGGCTGCGCACCGACCAGCACGACCGGCTCCGGGTGGCGGTGCTGGCGGTGGACCCGACCCGCCGTCGCGGCGGCGGAGCGCTGCTGGGCGACCGGATCCGGATGAACAGCCTGGACGGCGACCGGATCTACTTCCGGTCCCTGGCCACCCGCGGTGTCCGCGAGGTCCCGGAGGCGCTGTCGGACGTCATCGGCGCGTGCAAGGCGGCCGGGTACGACCTGGTGATCGTGGAGACGCCGGGCATCGGACAGGGCGACGCGGCGATCGTTCCGTACGTCGACGTCTCGCTGTACGTCATGACACCCGAGTTCGGTGCCGCCTCCCAGCTCGAGAAGATCGACATGCTGGACTTCGCCGACGTGGTCGCGATCAACAAGTTCGAGCGGCGCGGCGCGGCCGACGCCCTGCGCGACGTCGGCCGGCAACTGGTGCGCAACCGTGAGGCGTTCGGCTCCCGCCCCGAGGACATGCCGGTCTTCGGCACCAGCGCCGCCACGTTCAACGACGACGGTGTCACCGCCCTCTACCAGCGCCTCCGGGACCTGCTGGCCGACCGCGGCCTGACGACGGCCGAGGGCGCGCTGCCCGCGGTGACGGTACGTCACTCCAGCGGCGCGGCGCAGATCGTACCGGCGAGCCGCGTGCGCTACCTGGCCGAGACCGCCGAGACCGTGCGCCGCTATCACACCGATACCGAGAGCTGGGCCGAGCAGGCGCGTCGGGTACAGCAACTCGACTCGGTGTGCGCGCAGTTGAGCGCCGCCGGGCTGCCGGTGGCGGATGTGCAGGGGCTGCTGGAGCAGGCCCGGCACCACCTGGCGCCGGAGGCACGGACGCTGCTGGAGCAGTGGCCGGCGACCAAGGAGGCGTACTCCGGCGACGAACTGGTGGTCAGCGTCCGCGACCGCGAGCTGCGCACCGAGCTGACCCGCGAGTCGCTGTCCGGGAGCCGGATCCGCCGGGTGGCGCTGCCGCGCTACTCCGACGCCGGGGACCTGCTGGGCTTCCTGCGCCGGGAGAACCTGCCCGGGTACTTCCCGTTCACCGCGGGCGTCTTCCCGTTCAAGCGCGAGGGCGAGGACCCGGCCCGGATGTTCGCGGGCGAGGGCGACCCGCAGCGCACCAACCGGCGCTTCCACTACCTCTCCAAGGACAGCCGGGCGACCCGACTCTCCACCGCCTTCGACTCGGTGACGCTGTACGGCCGGGACCCCGGCGAGCGGCCCGACGTCTACGGCAAGGTCGGCACCTCCGGGGTGTCGGTGGCCACGCTGGAGGACATGAAGGCGCTCTACGCGGGCTTCGACCTGGTCGCGCCCACCACCTCGGTGTCCATGACCATCAACGGTCCGGCCCCGACCATCCTGGCCTTCTTCCTCAATACCGCGATCGACCAGCAGCTGGACGCGTTCCGGGCCGAGCAGGGCCGCGAGCCGTCCGAGCAGGAGGCGTCCGAGGTCCGTGCGCGCACGCTGGCGACCGTGCGCGGCACCGTCCAGGCGGACATCCTCAAGGAGGACCAGGGCCAGAACACCTGCCTGTTCTCCACCGAGTTCAGCCTGCGGATGATGGCCGACATCCAGGAGTGGTTCATCGCCAACCAGGTGCGCAACTTCTACTCGGTGTCCATCTCCGGCTACCACATCGCCGAGGCCGGGGCGAACCCCATCAGCCAGCTGGCGTTCACCCTGGCCAACGGCTTCACCTATGTCGAGGCCTACCTGGCCCGGGGCATGGACATCGACGACTTCGCCCCCAACCTGTCCTTCTTCTTCTCCAACGGCATGGACCCGGAGTACTCGGTCCTGGGCCGGGTGGCACGCCGGATCTGGGCGGTCGCGATGCGCGAGCGCTACGGCGCGAACGAGCGCAGCCAGAAGCTCAAATACCACGTCCAGACCTCGGGCCGTTCGCTGCACGCCCAGGAGATGGACTTCAACGACATCCGCACCACGCTCCAGGCGCTCATCGCCATCTACGACAACTGCAACAGCCTGCACACCAACGCCTACGACGAGGCGGTGACCACACCGTCCGAGGACTCCGTCCGGCGCGCGCTGGCCATCCAGCTCATCATCAACCGCGAGTGGGGGCTCGCCATGAACGAGAACCCGCTCCAGGGCTCGTTCGTCATCGACGAGCTCACCGACCTGGTCGAGGCGGCGGTCCTCGCCGAGTTCGAGCGGATCAGCGAACGCGGCGGCGTGCTCGGCGCGATGGAGACCGGCTACCAGCGCGGCCGCATCCAGGACGAGTCCATGCTCTACGAGCAGCGCAAGCACGACGGCACGCTGCCGGTCATCGGCGTCAACACCTTCCGCAACCCGCGCGCCGCCGACGAGTCCGCCACCACGGTCGAACTCGCCCGGGCCACGGAGGCGGAGAAGCAGTCCCAGCTGGAGCGCGTCGTCGACTTCCAGGACCGGCACCGCGACCCGGCGCAGGCCGCCATCGCCGCGCTCAAGGAGGCGGCCACCAGCGGGCGCAACGTGTTCGAGGTCCTCATGGACGCCGCCCGCGTGTGCTCGCTCCAGCAGGTCACCGAGGCCTTCTTCGAGGTCGGCGGCCAGTACCGGCGCAACGTCTGACCCACTGCCGCCGACCGGCCGCCCCGCACCGCGCGGGGCGGCCGGTCGGCGCCGTGCTGTCCGCTGTCCTGCGAGCAGCGCGTGGGTGTCGCGCCCGGGGCCGGTCGTCAGCCCGCCGCGGCCGTGAGCGCCGCGAGAGCGCCGGCCTGGGTGCGCCAGTCCGTCTGGTTGGGAGGGGCCCCGGCCCAGCGTTCGCCGAGGGAGTTGAGGGCACTGCGGTCCTGGGCCCACAGCGTGTCCGCCTGCTTCTGGACATAACTCCGGTAGGCGGCGGAGCCGGTGGCCCGCGCGAGGTCGGCGAAGTTGCGCATGAAGACGCCCTTGAACTGCTTCTGGTTGTCGTCGCAGGACGCCGTGCCGAGGTCGCAGGACTCGGTCAGCACCCCGTCGCGGGTCAGCGCCGGGCTGCTCAGGGCGGCGTCGGCCAGGGTCCGCGCGGTGGTCAGCAGCGAATCGTCCCCGGTCGTCCGCCACAGCTCGGTGAACGCGCCGATGGCCAGTCCCTGGTTGTAACTCCACACGGTGCCGCCGTTGTTGGCGCAGGAGGCGGTCAGTCCGTCGTTCACCAGTCCCGAGGAGCCGATCAGCCCGCTGGACCGGTACCAGGCGGCGGCGGTCCTGGCCCGCTGGAGCCATACCGTGTCGCCCGGGAGGCGCTGGTGCAACGCGGTGGCCAGCCACAGGTACTGACCGTTCGTCACCGCGTTCTTGTAGGTGCGTTCCCGGTCCCACCACACACCGCCGCCGCACGTGCCGGGGTCCCAGTACTGCTGGATGTAGCCGGCGATGGTGACGGCCTCGTCGAGATAGCGGGAGTCGCCGGTGTAGTCGTACGCGTCGATCCAGGCGATGGCCCACCAACCCGAGTCGTCGATGGAACGGCTGATGAAGTGGCCCTCGATCGCGTCCGAACTGCGCACGCCGGCGGCGAAGACGCCCTTGTTCTGCGCGTAGGTGCGCGCCACGACCCAGTCGTAGTCGTGGGTGCCGGTGGTCCCGGCGAAGTCGACGAGGGCGGTGAGGGTGGCGGCGGAGTTCCACCAACTGCTCGGCCACCAGCCGTTGTAGGGGTCGTACGCGGACATCAGCGCGTCGGCGGCGGCGCGGGGCCTGGTCGGCGCGGGCCTGGCCCATGTCGTGCAGCTGCCCTCCTGGTGCCCGGCCGCACGGCCGCAGGCGCGTACCGCACCGCCGTACAGCAGGCCGCGCGGGTCGCGGGTGGCGTACATGACCGTACGGGTGCCGGTCGCACCGCCCGGGACGGCGGTGCGGCCGAGGGAGGAGCCGTCCGGCCAGGTCGAACCGCCGTCCCAGGAGCGGTCCAGCCAGATCTCGTCGCCGCCTGCCCCGGATTCGACGCTCGCCCAGGCCATGGCGTTCCGCTGGTCGAAGTGCAGCCGGATGGTGCGGCCGTACAGCGTGGTGGACGGCACCGGCTGGTCGTCGCCCGCCGCCCGGGCGGCGTCGGTGCGGTCGCACAGCACGTCGCAGACGGTGGGGTAGGTCCAGTCGGTGCAGCCGACGGCGGCGGCGTCGCCGCAGGCCCGGACCAGCCCGCGGCGGTGGCCGCGCGGGTCGGTGACGTTGTACATCAGCGTTCTGGTGCCGGTCCAGGTCCCCGGTATCGAGGCCTTGCCGAGCAGCCCTTCCCAGGTGGCGCCGCCGTCCCAGGAGCGGTCCAGCCAGACCGAGTCGCCGGTCACTCCTTCGTCGATGCTGGCCCACGCCATGTCGTCCGCGTCGGAGACGTGCAGTTCCAGGCGGCGGCCGTTGAGGTTCTTGTCCGGCACCGGAAAGCTCTCCTGCCGGGCCAGCGAGGGGTCCAGCGTGTCGCAGGCCAGGACGCACACCTGGCCGGCGGCCTCCGCGGGCGCGGCCGCCGGGACGAGCGCCGCGCACGCGAGGACGGCCGCCACCAGGAAGTCGAGGAACCGTGAGCCGACAACGATGTCGGAGCTGCGCAAGAACACCGGTACTCGCCTCGATCCACGCTGGGGGATGCCGGTCGGCAGGGCGTGGCCGACGGCCCGCGACGAGCCGGGCGGCAGCCGATCCTGGTCCGTACCTGTCTTCCCGGCAGTGAACCGACGTGGCGGGTCCCTGTCAATCGGCACAACAGGCCTCTACGGCACGGAAGTCGAGGGCGGCAGTCATGGCAGCACCGAGGTGCCGGCCCGGCGACCGCCGTCGATGTCAGTGGCTCACCGTACGGTGTGCGCATGGTTGATCGAGACGATCCGGTGCCGTCGCTGAACGACTTCGCGACCTGGGCCCCCGTGCTGCGGCTGCTGCGGGACAACCACGCCGACGGGCAGGCCGCCCGCACCGGCCGCGTGGCGGGAAGCATCGGCAGGGACGGCTGGAGTCTGCCGCTGCGGGGACGGATGCCGGAGTCCGGTCGCGCCGCGGCGGAGCGGGTGCGGTCGGTGCTCGCGGACACCGGTGTCGAGGAGATCGCGTTCACGGCGGACATATCGCCGAGCGGCAGGACCGAGCTCCGGCTGCTCGCGCTGAGCCCCGCCGTGGATCCCGGGATCGGCACCCCGCACCCGGGGGCGCTCCGCCTGGTCGAGGGCGCACTCCCGCAGCCGTGGCGCGTCCTGCCCGATCCGGCGCCCGGGGCGGTGCCTGCCCCCTCGGCGGACCCGGTACTGCTGGAGCGGACGCTGCGTGAGCGGCTGCCCGACGCCATCGGCGCCACGGAGGCGGAGATCGCCGCCGCGGAGGCACGCCTCGGCGTGACGCTGCCCGAGGAGCTCAGGGCGATCTACCGGGTGACACGGTCCCGTTGGGAGGACTGGGGTGACGACTACGAGGCCGCGACCCGTCACTGGACGGCAGTCGGCTGTGAGCTCTTCGGGCTGGACGACCTCTACATCGCCGACGCGGAGTCCCGCCCGTGCCGATGGGAGTTCGCGGCGATGGAAGCGGTCGACACCGCGCCCGACGCCGCGGTGCAGGGCGTGGTCGGTTCACCCGGCTGGATCGCCTTCGGGGACAACGGCGGTGGCGACCGGCTGGCCGTCGACCTCACCCCAGGCCCGGCCGGACACCTGGGACAGGTCGTCTTCCTCAGCCACGAGGAGAACATCGGCGCCTCCCTCGTCGCGGACTCGTTGACCGACCTGGTGACGAACCGGCGCGGCCAACGCGCCAGGAGCTCGGGCGGAGAGCGGCCGTCGCCGGTGGCGTACGTCAACGTCCGCCGCCTGCCGAGCATCGAGGCCGCCGCCCACCCGGGCCTGGAGGTCCTGTCCATCGGCGTGTGGGACGATCCGCCGCTGAGCCTCGCCCCGGTCGTCGGGCTGCCCCGGCTGCGGACCCTCAGCGCCTACCCCGGCACGCTCGCCAACCCGCTGGAGATCGTCGGCCTCACGGAACTGGAGTTCCTGGAGATCGGTCCGGACGACTGGCGTGTCCTGCTCGACGCGGGAGCCGTCCCGCGCGGCCTGTCGGCCGCCGCGGTCCTCGTGCGCGGCACCCAGGACGTGCTGTCGACCGTGTCCCTCGCCAACGAGATCCTGGCCCTCTGGAACCGTCCCCCGATCATCCAGACGGTCCTGGAAGGCGAACTGTGAACACCGCCGCGCCCGACGCCGACCGGCTCAGGACTCCTGGGCGCGCATCGCAGTCGTGTGCGCGGGCGTGGGGACGCCCGTCGCGGGCAGGCTCAGTTCGAAGAGCGCGCCGCCGGACGGCGACTCGGTCGCGGTGAGCGTGCCGCCGTGGCGGCGTGCCACGTCGCGGGCGATGGCAAGGCCCAGTCCCGCGCCGCCGTCGTCGCGGGCGCGCGCGTCGTCCAGTCGTACGAACCGCTCGAAGATCCGCTCGCGTTCGGCGGCCGGTACGCCGCTGCCGTCGTCCGCGACCGTGAGGACGATCCGGTCGCCCCGGGCCGTCACGCGCACGACGACCTCGGCGCGCGCGTGCCGCTGGGCGTTGTCGAGCAGGTTGCCGATCACCCGGGTCAACTGACCGCGCGAACCCGCCACCTGGAGTTCCTCGTCGGCGTGGAGGGAGACCTGGGTGCGGTCGGCGGGGCGGTGCCCCAGCTCCTCACGGACCAGTTCGCCCAGGTCGACGCGCCCCTGCCCGGGCCGCTCACCGGCGTCGAGCCGGGCGAGCAGCAGCAGATCGGCCGCGAGGTGCTGCAACCGCTCGGTGTCCTTGACCGCGCCCGGCACGTCCAGCAACTGCGGGTGAGCCGAGCCGACTTCGAGCTGGGTGCGCAGCGAGGCGATGGGGCTGCGCAGTTCGTGGGAGGCGTCGGCGACGAAGCGGCGCTGCCGGTCGACGGCGGCCTCCAGCGCGGTGAGCGTCTCGTTGGTGGTGCGGGCCAGCCGGGCCACCTCGTCGTGCGAGGCGGGTTCCGGTACCCGCCGCGAGAGGTCCTCCGAGGCCGTGATCGCCGCCATCTCCCGCCGGATGCCCTCCACGGGCGCCAGCGCGCGCCGGGTCACCAGCCAGGTCACGCCGCCGACGACCAGCAGTACCAGCGGCAGTCCCGCCAGCATCGCCACCGCGGCGCTGCGCACGGCGCTCTCGCGGGCCGCCAGGGAGGCGCCCGCGTGGACGAGCACCGTCCGGCCGCCGAGATCCGTGGCCTTGACGGTGGCGAACCGGTACGGAGCGCTGCGCCCGTCGACCACCGCGTGCCCGGAGCCCTCCTGGACGGTGTCGCCGATGGTCCCGATGGCCGGGTCGTCCGCCTGGGGCGCCGGGCTGCCGACGGAGCCGTGGTCGTCGGCGCCATGGTCGTCCGTACCGTGGTCGTCCGAGCCGTGGCTGCCCGAACTGCTGTCGTCGGAGGCGTCGTCGCTGCCGCGATCCTTGTCCCGGCCGCGGCGGCCGCCGTGGTCGTCGGCCGCCCCGGCGCCGAGCAGGGTGGCCGCGGCCGGGGTCGGGGTCGGAGTCGGGGAAGCGGAGGGGGACGGCGACGGGGAGGAAACAGTGGGGG
>NZ_VJZD01000091.1 GCF_009377175.1 Streptomyces adustus | reverse complement strand
ACCGTGCTCACAAGCTGGCCGGTGGGGTGGGTGGGGTGAGGGGCGCGAGGGTGTGGAGGCCGCAGCCGTAGGCCTTGGCGCGGCCGATGCCGTGGGTGAGGGTGCGGCGCAGGGTGGTGGGGTCGGTGACTTCGAGGCGGCCGTCGTAGGTGACGGTGACGAGGGTGACGGGTTTGCCGTTCCTGTTTCCGTCGGTGTTTCTGGACTTGTCGAAGGAGCGGTTGTTGTGGTCGCGGACGGTCAGTTCGTACTGGTCGCCGTGGTGCTCGTGTTTGCCGTGGTAGGTCGTTCCGGAAGGCAGCAGCCGTTTGTCGTTGCTCTTTTCCAGGATGCGGAAGCCGCAGCGTTCCTGGCGTTCGAGCAGCCATCGCATCTGGTGGACGGGGGTGAGGTGGGCGGTGGCTTTGCGGGGTTCGCTGTCTTTGCGGCGGATGGTGTGGACCGGGTTGGCGGTCAGCCGGAAGGCCCAGCTCTCGCCTGCGGACAGTTTCTCCAGGAGCGGCGCGTATGGCTTGGTCTGCCATCCTGGGGTGTCGGGGCTGGCGACTGCCGGCCAGCCTGCCTGTTCGACCAGGTGGGTCAGGTCCGGGCGGTCGGGGCTGACGATGTAGAGGATCACCTCGGCGCGGGCTTGGTGGTCCAGGCGCCACAGCACGCGCGGCTCGTCCGGGTTGGGGGTGTCGGTGGGCAGCAGGGCGGGGAACGAGGACATGACGGCGGCGTGCATGGCCTGCGGTGAGGACAGCAGGCGCCGTGCGCCGGGCCGCGCCGTGTTGACGCGGAAACGGGAGAGGAACATCAGCTGCTCTCATCCTCCAGAGCATCGAACGGGTCATGGGCCGGGGCGCCGGCGGCAACACCGGGCAGGGGCACGGTGGTGGTGACGACGGTGCGCAGGGCGTGCCGGCGGTGTGCGGCGGTGAAGCTGAGCGGCTGGTCGCGCAGGGTGTTCGCACTGGCGTGTTCGGAGGCTGCTGCTTCGCGCAGCACGGTCAGTGCTTGCGGGGCCTGGTGGCGGTGCTGTCTGCGATACCAGGCAGAGGCTTGCCAGGGCACTTGCGCCAGCACGTTCTCGAGCCGGGCGTCTTCATACAGGCCCAGCTCGAGCTGCTCGGCCGGCGGGCAGGAACGCCGGCCGAGGAACGGCGCATAGACCGGGTTTTGGAGGGCGGCGTAGGACTGCGCCAGCAGGGTGTGCTCGCCTTCCAGGGCGGCGACGAAGACGGCGTCCGCGAGGTAGAAGCGCTCCGTGAGCGGCATCGACTTGCCGCTGACTGCATGGTGGGCGGTGTGAAAGTCCCGGATGCGGGTGCCGGGCTGGTCGATGCGGACACCGAACCGCATTGCGGCCAGGGGCGCGAGCGCATTGTCGTCGCTGCGTTCGATGCCTGCGGCGGCAGCGAGCAGGCCGATGACGCCGCTTTTGGTGGGGGCGGATTCGGTGGTGCGGCGGGTGAAACGGGAGGAGGCCCCCCAGGACTGCAGGGGGCCTGCCAGACGCAGGACGAGGACGCTGCTCACGCGGGCTGCTCCAGCCGCTGCGCAACAGCGTGGCCGACGGCGGTGACGAGGTCGCCGAGCGTGTCGGACTCGGTGCCGAGGTCGGCGAGTTTGAGGGTGTTGGGGCCGACGCGCAGCACCCAGGTGAGGGTGGATTCCTCGTGGCCGTAGGCGCGTTCGATGTCGGGGATGTAGGCGGCGAGGCGGTCGCAGGCTTCGCGGACGTGGCCGCCCTGGTCGCCGCGGATGGGGTCTTCGAATGCGGCGACGAAGCTGATCGGGCGGGTGGTACGCAGCTTGACGACGACGGCGTCGGGCAGGGTGTGATGGCCGAACGTGTTGATCTTTCCGGTGGGCAGTGAGGCGATAAAGCTGTGCACGAACGCCTCCACGGCGCGGCGCACGGGCTCGGTGCGCGGCTCGTCCTCGCGCAGTCCCTCGCCGAGGTTCGCGGCGAGCTGGTGCACGCCCAGGGCGGCGTAGCGGTAGAGGGTGGCGGAGTTGAAGTCGACGGTGCCGATCATTCCGGCGCCGGTCTCTTCCTCGGTGTTCTCGTCGTCGACGGCGGTGTAGTAGTCGGATTCGTTCTCCACCCGGTGGACGCTGAGGGCGTGGGCGACCTGGACGGCGGCATCGACGTTGAAGTCGGCGCTGTCGGCGACCATCCGCCCGAACAGGCTGATGTCGACGGAGTGACGGCTGTCCGCGATCTCCTTGGCCTTGTCCTTGTTCGTCTTCTCCTTGAAGAACGCGGTGATGTCGGCGGCACCGTCGACGGCGTGGCGGGCCAGGCCGTCGAGCTGGCGGGAGCTGAGGAAGACCAGGTACTTCGCCTCCGGCGCCGGGGCGGCCCCGCTGTCCTTGGCGGCGTCCGCCTTCCGCTTGGGCACCTCGGTCTTCAGCCCGGTCGCCTGCACTGTCGCGTTGGCTAGCTCGAGCGCCTGCTGCCCGCGCAGGGACTCATCCAGTGCGGCGATCCGCTCGGCCAGCACCTCCACCACCTTCTTCGTCCGCACCCCGAGCTCACCGGGGTCGAGGAGGCGCTCGTCGTCGAAGTAGGTGCGGGTGGCTCGCTTCCACGCCTGGCTGGAGACCCGGGCGCGCGGCACGCCTCCGTAGACGGCGGTCTTCGGCGCGCCGGTGTCATCCCTGTTGAGGTTGCTGGGCGGGACGGTCTGCAGGGCGTGCACGTCCAGGAAAATGCGGTTCACGAGGCGTCCTTGTCACGGTCCGTGGGGCGGGAGAGGTGGTCGTCGGCGTTCTGGGGCGGGGAGTTGTCGTTTTCTTCCTGCCAGGCGTGGAAGGAGCGGCCCCATTCGCGGCGGACCGTGCCGGCGCCGCCGGGCCACTGCCAGCTGTAGAGCTGTCCGGCGAGCAGGCCGTAGTCGAGGGGGATGTCGGCGCGGCGCAGCAGGACGACCAGGTCACGCAGTCGCTGCGCCAGGCTGGTCAGGTCGGCTGCGGTGCCGGCGCGTACCAGGCGTTTGCGCACGGGTTCGTCGATGCCGCCGGGCGGCATGAGGCGGTGGACGGCCGCGCCCAGTGCGGCCGACCGCTTCGAGGTGTGCATGCGCGTGCTGCGGGACTGCTGGTGCAGCGCCCACAGGGTGAGGGCTGCGTGCAGGGCGTTCTCCGCCCGCACCATTTCCTCCTCGCTCAGGGGTCGCACGTTGTCCCGGCGGGTGTGCAGCGGTGAGGTGTCGACCAGCGTCCACAGGTCGGGCAGGTCGGCTGCGTCGCGGCCTGCGCCGCGGCGCAGCCGGGCGAGCGCCGCGACGGCGGCGGGGCGGTCTTTGAGGTAGCCCTCCTGCCACATGGTGATCTGTGTTGCGGCCAGCTCGGCGACCCGTGTGCGCACGGTCGGCGATGCGGTCGTGGTGGTGGTCATGCGGACACCTTCGGGTCGGTCACGGATACGGCGTGCTCCACCTGTTCGCCCGCCTGCGGGGAGGCGGGCCCCGGCAGCGCGGGGCTGCGCTCGGGCGTGGTGTCCCGCGGGTACGCGCCGGGCAGGACACGGGCCAGGCGGCCGCGGAACCATTTGTCGGCCAGGCCCGCGTTCAGCCACTGCGTGCCCTTGTTGTCGGTGACGGTCCTGCCCTGCCAGGCGGCGTCCCCGGCCTGCGCGATGAGCCGGCTGCCGAGCGGGCTGATCAGGCGGCGCACCTCGCACTGCCAGACGCGGCGCCACGCGAACGGATCACGACCGTCCTGGGTGAGAGCCAGCAGCCAGGCACGGTAGGGGCCTTCCAAGGCGGCGAAGCCCAGCTCACGCGCGACCGACCGCGGCCCCTGCTCCTCCGAACCAGCCGCACGCGCCAGATCGGTGGCCAGGTCACCAAGCGCGCGGACCGCGAGTTCGGCGTCCTCGGCCGCATCGATCGCCTGCCGGGCACAGGTACGCTCCTGCCGGTGCAGCAGCACCACCGGCATGACGAGCCGGTCGTCGACCACCTCATCGATCACGGACTGCTGCGTCCCATACACGGCGCCCACGATCCGGGCCCTGATCAGAAAGCCCCGCGGCAGTTCCCCCTCGGTGACCAGCCGGGCAACCCACTCCAGGATTCCCGGACGCAGATACGCGGCAGCTTCTGCGCCCTGCGTGTTCTCCGCACGGTCAGCGACGAGCGAGGCAATGCCCCGCCAGGCAGAGCGCGCCGGATCATGTTCTCTCGGCAGATAGACCGGTGACTGGCCCAGCTTCTTCTCCTGGGCCAGACTGCGCCGCCAGGCGGTCATCGGCTCCCGCCGGTGGGCGTTGCGCGAAGCGAGCGGATCACCGTAGCCGAGGACCACGCCGTGCACACTGCTTCCGTCGTGGTGCAGGCGCACCCGGCGCGACTGCCACGTGTACAGGTCACGCACACCGGTCGGGGTGCGTTCGCTGCCGCCGGGGCCGCACGGCTCACGCCGCCACGCCGGCCGGTCGCCGCTGGTGAACTCCATCGTGTCGGTGTCGGCCGCCACCAGGTTCAGCAGCAGCGTCTCCCGCAGCGTGTCACCCTCCACGAAGACACCGCCGAGACTGCCGACCCATCCCGTGCCCAGCGGATACACCTTGCCGCCCTTGACCCGGCCGTCGCCCACCGCACCGGACTTGATCCCGGAGGTGTCGAACGCATGGGCGTGCACGACCCAGCGGGCCGCCTCAGCGAACGTCAGCCGCTGCACGATGGGCATCCGGGAGCTGAAGAAGGGCTCGCCGTTGGGCACATCGGCCACGATCCGCGCGAGTGAGAAAACCTCGTCCTTCGCCGTGCGCAGCTGCGCGGTCTGGAAGAACGGCGCCGTCGGGTGGAGCAGATCGAACCGTTCACGGTGCTCGTCCAGATAGGCGCCCACGCCGGCAAAGCACTCCGCATCGCTCCACAGGTCCGCCCAGTGCTCGATGTCGCGCGGCCCGTCCAGCGCGTCGTGGGCGACGGCCAGCAGCAGGCGCAGCAGAGCGAACTCCTGTGTGGGCAGCTCCCCCACGATCCGGCGCACCTCAGCGGCACGAACAAACACTTCTCGCAGTGACAGCTCTCTTTGCACGCCGTCCAGGCCGAGGACTTCGATCCACGGCCGGCTCGTCAGATCGAAACACGCAACATCGTCCGTGCTGCTGCCGATCGGTTCAGACACGGGTCACCTCCAGGCCGTCCAGCGGGCTGTAGCGAAGGGCAAAGCCTGCCAGCTGGGTCTGACAATCCTCATCGAGCGCAAGAATCAGCTGGCCGGCGAGCCACGGGCTGTCCTTGTGCTGCCACGCCTGTACGTGCAGCTGCTCCAGCTCCGCGATCGCCCGGTCCATCGTCTCGGCGTAGGAGAACTGGATGGGCAGCCGCAGCCCGCAACTCGCTGCCGTGCGCGCCGTGAACGATGCGGGTATCTGCTCCCGCGGCAGGTCCAGCCCACTACGCCGACGCCCCTTCGAATCGGCGTCCAGCCAAGGCAGCGTGGCGAGCGTGCCGTCGGCACGGCGTTGCACCACCACGACTTCCAGGCTCTCGCGGCTGTCACGGACCTGCGCCCGCCCGGCGCGGGTGTCGTCGGCGTCGCCGACCCCGGCCGCCACCCAGCCGAACAGTGGCCGGCCCGCACGGCCGACGTCACCGAGGCGGAACACCGCCGCGCGCTCCGCCTGATCCGCACGGTGCTGCTCGAACCGTTCCCGCGCCTCCTCAAGCGCCGGCGCCCACTCCTGCGGCCCCACCGGAGCCAGCCCGTAGGCGCCCTGCACCAGTGGGCTGATGTCGGCGGGCAGCCGCACCGGCTGGCCGTCCAGATGAGGAAGCAGCACCGCAGCCGACCGCAGCAGCGCATACGCCCCGTACACGGCGACCGAGCCGCGCACCGCGACCGGCACCGGTGTGTCCCAGTCCGCCCCGGCCAGCAGGCACCGTGCCGTGCGCAGGCGCACCGGCCGCTGCGCCTGGCCCTCGCCGCGCTGGTGGCGGTGGAGCCGGCCCATCCGCTGCAGCAGCAGGTCCACCGGACACAGATCACTGACCAGGAGATCGAAATCGACGTCCAGGGACTGCTCGGCGACCTGGCTGGCCACCACGATGTGCCGGCCCCCAGGACGTCCCGTCGCTCTGCCCGGCGGACCGAACCGCCGCAGCAGATCACTGTCCTTCGCCGCCCGGTCGACATCGACGAAGCACGAGTGCGCCACCGTCACGTCCTGCTCGCCGAATCGCTCGCGCAGCACCCGCGCCGTCTCCAGGACCCGCTTGACCGTGTTCCGCACGACCAAGACGCACCCGCCGTCGGCCAGCTCCGTCTCGAGCCGGTCGGCCAGAACATCCAGGCCGTCCGCCAGACGCTCCACCCGGACATCCGTGCCGCGGGCCGACGCCGCCGGCTGACGCACCACCGGGCGGCCGCCTGGCGCCACAGCCGTCAGCAACGGATACGCCACCTCCCCTGCCACGCTCTCAGGCTCTGTGCCAGGCATGCCGGCGTACGCCTCGACCAGCTGCCAGCGACGCGCGGCCGGCAGCGTCGCCGACAGCACCACCACCGGAACCCGGTACGCACCCAGCCACGCCAGCACCCGGTCCAGATAGACACTCATGTACGTGTCGTAGGCGTGTGCCTCGTCGATCACGACGACCTTGCCCGCCACCGCCAGATGACGAAGCGCCAGGTGACGGCTCTTCAACCCAGCGAACAGCAGCTGATCCACCGTGCCGGCCACGAAAGACGCCAGCATCGCCTTCTTGCGGCCCCGCAGCCACGCATGCGCCACCAGCTCCGCACCCGCAAACCCCGCCGCCTCCTGCACGCCCCGTGCCATCGGTACGGCAGCATCCACGTCCACCGCCGCTACCCGCCCGCCCTCGGCCAGTAAGCCCGCGAAGGTCTCGTTCAGCGCGGCTTTGGAATGCGCAAGGTGCACCGAGTGCCGGCCGCCGCCCTCGTCGGGAAGCTGCTGCAGCCACTCCAGCAGCCGCGGGAACATCGCATTGCCCGTCGCCATCGTCGGCAACGCGAAGAACACACCGCCCGCGCCCGAACGCGCCGCAAAAACCTCCGCCACCGCGAGCGCCGCCTCGGTCTTGCCCTCCCCCATCGGCGCCTCGATGACCATCAGCCCCGGCGCATCCATCTCCCTGGCCAGCCCCACCGCCGCTTCCTGCACCGGCCGGACCTGCGCCCCCGGCGCAAACCCGAACCGGGACGCAAACCACTCCTGCACATCGCCCACCGGCTCCACCGCACGCCACGCAGGCGGAAGATCCAGCCCCCGCCACGCCGCAGCCAGCCGCTCCTTCCCGTCACACGCGGCAGCCTGCGGGAAGTACGGGAAGAGATCCGGATTGCTGGCGATCCAGTCGGAGACGATGACCAACGCCGTCAGCAGCACCTGCACCGGCTGCGGCAGCTTCACCGCCTGCCACGACCCGAGCCTGTCCCGCACGCCGAAGACATCAGCGCACGCATCCAGCAACTCGGTCTGCACCTGCCGCCACACCGCGCTGCTGCCGCCTGGCGTACGCAGCAACTCCTCATGGTCATACAACGCCTTGATCTGACCACTCTCCGGCGACACTCCATGATGCCCGCCCACAGCAACCGTGAACTGGCCCGTCTGCCGCGCCGCCCACCCCTGCCGCTCCTGCAGCCACTCCCCCAACAGCACCTGCCCGGCCAGCCCATGCGGCGCCAGCCGCCGATCCGGCCCCATCGCCCGACCAGACCGCATCTCCAGCCCCTGCGCCCGCATCACGTCAGCAAGCTGCTCAACCTGACAAGCGAAAGCCGGTGTCGCCTTCCCGATGTCATGCACACCGGCAAGCCACACCACGAGCCTCCGCCCGTCCACCTCCCCAGCAGGCAGCACCCCGGCAATCAGCCGCCGCACACCAACCGGCAGCCACTCATCCCACAACAACCCCGCAACAGCCGCACTGTCCTCCATATGCCGCCACAACGGCAGCCAGCCATCGGTGTCGCGATCATGCTTCGCCCACACCGATCTGGCCGGCCCTGCGAGCCGACGGCTCAGCTCTGTCTGCAACGCACCCCCCTGCGTCGGTTGTGTCTGATGAATACAGCAAACACCGGCACAAAGTGGCCACTTCCGGCGTAATCGCCCGCCGCCACCCGCTGCATCCCGTCATGCGGACGCGCCGTAGCCCACCTGCGCGGCGCCAACTGCACTGTGTGCAGGCACGTTTGACACCACGAAGCCCATACCTCGATTATCGCCACCAACACAGCAACGATTCAAGGGGGAAAAGTGTCTGGGTGGATGCGATGGCTAGCCGTGGTCGCAGGAGTGATCGTCACCTTCTGGTCGGGTCTGGTGCTAGGCCGGTGGCTGCCCTTGGGGGGACCTGATGACGACGGAATCAGGTGGGGAATCGCCACAGCACTGGCAAGTGCCATTTCCGCCGTCGCCGTCCCGCCCCTGGTCCGCTGGGCTGAAACGAAACCCGACCCGTCAACAGAACCATGAATCCCGGGAGACCACCCGCTGCAACGATGACCGGCAACCCGGCTAAGCTCACTGACCAGCAGAACCTTCAACAACAATGAAACGCACACCCTGCTCCCCGCCCACATGGGGATGGTCCCGATTCCAGGGGCATTATGACCCTGCTCCCCGCACCCGCGGGGATAATCTCCAGCCCCGCGCAATCCGGGGCTCTCGCAGGCCTGCTCCCCGCACCCGCGGGGATGGTCCCTGGCTGGGCGCGTTCGGGGTTCCGGTGGTGCTCTGCTCCCTGCACCCGCGGCGATGGTCCCGACACGTGCCCGTACGCGTCCTCGTTGCGGGCCTGCTCCCCGCACCCGCGGGGATGGTCCCGTCCTCGGCGATCCCGGTGGACGACAGGGGCACTGCTCCCCGCACCCGCGGGGATGGTCCCACGCGGCGAGCGCGGATACTCCGGCGTGAAGGCTGCTCCCCGCACCCGCGGGGATGGTTCCGCGGGCCAACTGCCCGGGTCCTGGTGCGAGTTCTGCTCCCCGCACCCGCGGGGATGGTCCCGACGAGGCCCGCGCCCGGCGCCCGGTCCGCCACTGCTCCCCGCACCCGCGGGGATGGTCCCACGCGGCGAGCGCGGATACTCCGGCGTGAAGGCTGCTCCCCGCACCCGCGGGGATGGTTCCGCGGGCCAACTGCCCGGGTCCTGGTGCGAGTTCTGCTCCCCGCACCCGCGGGGATGGTCCCGACGAGGCCCGCGCCCGGCGCCCGGTCCGCCACTGCTCCCCGCACCCGCGGGGATGGTCCCACGCGGCGAGCGCGGATACTCCGGCGTGAAGGCTGCTCCCCGCACCCGCGGGGATGGTTCCGCGGGCCAACTGCCCGGGTCCTGGTGCGAGTTCTGCTCCCCGCACCCGCGGGGATGGTCCCGACGAGGCCCGCGCCCGGCGCCCGGTCCGCCACTGCTCCCCGCACCCGCGGGGATGGTCCCCTTGGTGATGTACAGATCCAGACGGACCGATTCTGCTCCCCGCACCCGCGGGGATGGTCCCCTGTTCTTCGCCGCCGATGGCGTGCACGTCCTCTGCTCCCCGCACCCGCGGGGATGGTCCCCCCTTCGCCGCCGTGCTCCTGGGCGTGGGGACCTGCTCCCCGCACCCGCGGGGATGGTCCCGAGAACTAGGAGGTCACCCCGTGTCCGGAGAACTGCTCCCCGCACCCGCGGGGATGGTCCCGGCGGTGCCGTCGGCGGTGAGGGTCGGCCGGACTGCTCCCCGCACCCGCGGGGATGGTCCCAGTGTCTCGCCGTTGAGTTCGATCCTGAGCATCTGCTCCGCGCACCCGCGGGGATGGTCCCCGGGTGTTCGGCGGGAACACCGACGGCCGTCACTGCTCCCCGCACCCGCGGGGATGGTCCCTCGACTCGGATTTCGTTCCAAGTACTCGTGGACTGCTCCCCGCACCCGCGGGGATGGTCCCTGGTCGCGCACCTTCTGCGAGGCGTAGCTGATCTGCTCCCCGCACCCGCGGGGATGGTCCCGACGAAGTGGTCCTGGCCGTACCGACCGGGTCCTGCTCCCCGCACCCGCGAGGATGGTCCCAGGTCGATGGTGTCGCCGCCCCGGGCCTCGTCCTGCTCCCCGCACCCGCGGGGATGGTCCCAGGAACTGCAGGCGCAGGCCCTGCTCGATGACCTGCTCCCCGCACCCGCGGGGATCCCACCTTCAAGGACGCCTGATCACTATGGCTTACGTGGTTCCCACTCCTGCGGGGGCGGTCCGGCATCTACCGCCGCAACAAGGCCTGTCAGCCCGTTACACCTGCACGCGCTTCAAGGTCGGCCACAAAGTGCTGTGCCAGTGCTTGAGGCCCGAGCGTGCTGAGGGCCCAGAGGCTGGTGGCGTGCTGAGCGCTGGGGCAGAGCGCGCCTGCCGCGTCTGTGGGCATTCGGAAGGGGACCACCGGGATGCCGTAGGCGTCGAACGGGCGGTGGTCGAGGTAGCGCATGCCACCTGTACCGCACAGATAGTGCGAACTGCCGGTGGCGGCTGCCAGATCGGCGAGGCGTTGAGATCGGCCCTGGCGTGCCAGAAGGTCGCTGCTGGCCACTGTCTGTCCTTGCCAGCCCAGCGCAGCAAGGAGGACCGTCGTCGATGCGGTGGCGATGCGGGCTACTTGGTCCGTGGTGTCGATCGTGTGCAGGACTGCCTCCAGGGCCGCGCGGATCGCGGTCCAGTGGTGGCTGCATCCGTAGTACTGGCGTACCAAGAGCTCGGCTGTGCGGCGTGAGCGGTGAGGGTCGGCCAGTCGCGCGTGGCGGATCAGCGTCGAGCGCCCGTGAGGGAGATGGGTGGGAAGGGTCAGCCACTGCTGGCGGTCGAGGTCGTTCAAGGCGGCGAGGCGGGCTCGATGCTGGTAGTCGCGGCGGGCGAACTGTACGTCGTCGAGGACGATCCAGTGGTCTGCGGCGTAGAGCTTGGCCAGGGTGGACAGCCTCGGGAACAGATTGGGTTGATGGATGGCGCACAGGCCGCCGGGCTGGCTGTCGCCGCGCGGTTCAGGCGATGAGGCGGCTGTCGAAGCCGGCGCCCAGGAGGCGCTGGTAGGCGTCATGTACGTCCTCCGGGACGTGCTGTTCAACGGCGAAGCCGAGCTTGGGGTACTCGATGACCCGCTGCAGGTCGCCGACGAGCATGTCGATGACGAGTTTCTCGTCGCCGATGGACTTGATGTAGTCGTCCAGTTCAAGCGGTTCGGACGCGCAGACGACGTCGACCTCGGGCCACAGCTTGCGGCAGGTCGCGTAGCTGCGGCGTTCCATGTACGGCTTGGAGATCAGCAGCAGCGTCTCCACCTCCACACCGGCCGCGGCCAGCACGTCGCGGGAGTGGGTGATGTTCTGGCCGGTGTTGGCCGCGCTTTGCTCGAGCAGGATCGCTTCATCGGGGACGCCCAGGCCGAGCGCGTGCTCGCGGTAGTGCACGGCCTCGCCTCGCGGGAACCGGGCGCGTGTGGTGGGGCTGTTGCCGCCGCTGAACACCACGACCGGGAAAAGTCCCGCGTGGTAGAGGTCGGCGGATGCGGTGGCCACGCCCAGGTCGTGGCTGCCCAGGCCGATGGCGGCCGAGCAGGGGCGCTGCTCGTGGCCCATCTGGTGGTAGTTCCAGATCAGTGTCGCGTCATAGAACTGCTCATCGGTGATCTGGCGCTGCTCGGCTTGCGACACTGCCACTCCCTGCCTCATCCTCGGCTGCATTCTCGGATGCCCTCGATGCTGCACAGCTGGTGGCTCAGCCCGTACTGCCGGGCCACCTGCGCCACCTGACCAAGAACGGACAGCCCATCAGCCTCGAAAGGCCTCCATCATCATGATGGACACTGCTCCATCGAGTGCGTCCCGCCAAATGTCCGAGCGGTCCAGTCCGTTGGTGTGGTTGATCAGTATCTCTGCCATCCCCACGGGGTCTGGCTGGGCAGCGGGCAGACCGCCGGGAGCTTCGCAGGGGAACAACAGGATCTTGCCGAGAGTGCTGCGCGTTCGTGGACGCAACTCCCTGAGTACGGCAGGTGGAAGCAGCATGTCCGCGGTTTCGACCGGCTGCAGCCCTTGGGATGCGCGTATTTGGGCGTACGAGCACAGCCACACAGCGGTCATCGTGCAGAGAAGGACGTATCCGTCTCCGGCGTCGCACAGGAAGCGTGCGTCTGCATGGTCCTTGCAGTACTCGCAGTCGGCGTAGACCCCCGAGAGCAGCTGTGTGAGGCCGTGTTCGTCCCCACTGATCATTCCCTGCGCTCCCTCAGGAAGCGGGTGCCGGCCCCCGAACGGACAGTGGTTCGTCAAGATCGTCTCGAACGAGTCGTCCATGGTCTGACTCTACGGCTCCCAGGCGATCGGAAGTGCCGGGCGCTGCGGCCTTTGCGGTTGTCCGGTCGGCAACCCCATGGCCACGAAATGGTCTTGCCTTCCACCGGTGGCAGACCGCGGGGCAGGATCGCCTCATGAGAATTCTGGTCATGGGCGGAACGTGGTTCCTGGGCAAGCACATTGTCGACAGCGCGCTGAAGAGAGGGTGGGACGTCACCACCTTCAACCGCGGCCGCTCCGGCCGGGATGCGGAGCATGTCGAAGCTGTCCACGGTGACCGGACCAACCGCAGCAACTTGGAACAGCTGGCTGAGCACGGACCGTGGGACGCCGTCATCGATACGTCGAGCTCGGAGCTCCCGCCGCGTGACGTCCTGGCGGCTGCTATTGCGCTGCGTCCGGCGGTCCGGCGGTGGGTGCATGTCTCTACCGTGTCTGTCTACGCAGGCTGGCCGCATCAGCCACTCACCGAGGTCTCACCCCTGCTGGAGTGCCCATCAGACGCGGATGAGTCGTACGGATACACAGGCTCGGACGGCTCCCCCACCAAGTACGGTTTTCAGAAAGCCGGCGGTGAACGGGCCGTGACCGAGCTGTTCGGCGACGGCGCAGTGTTTCTGCGTCCGGGGATCATCCTGGGTCCCGGTGAGTACGTGGGACGGCTTCCCTGGTGGCTCGAGCGAGCCAAGCGCGGTGGCCGCATCCTCGCCCCGGCGCCCTCCGGGAAGCGTATTCAGCCCGTCGATGTCCGTGACGTGGCCGCCTTCGCTCTCAACCAGGCCGCTGGTTGCTCGAGCGGCGGTTTCAATCTGGCCCATCCGCAGGGCATCACCTTCGGCGGGTTCCTCGATGCCTGTCTGGCCGAGACGGGCGGTGCCGGGGCGCCGGTATGGGCGGAACCTGCGGTGCTCGTCGAGCAGGGCGTGAAGCAGTGGACAGAGTTGCCGCTGTGGCGCACTCATGCCGGGGTATGGGCCGTCGATTCCAGTCGTGCGGTGGATGCGGGGCTGGAGTGCCGGCCTGTCACCGAGACGGTCCGGGACACGTGGCGGTGGTGGTCGGCCGATGGGCGTCCCGTGGACCACCCACGGTGGGCAGAGCACGGGATCGCTCCGGAGAAAGAGGCGAAAGTGCTCGCCTCGCTGTGATCAGCCCTCGATGGCGAGCAGGGCGACGGACGGGCCGATGCGATGCGGCAGCGAGACGCGGTTGAAGTCCTCGATCTGTTCGCGCAGGGCCTTGGGTCCTTGAGCACCGTGGTAGGCGGGCTTGGCCAGGCATTTGCCGATGCGGGTGGTACGTACGACGATGCCGGTCTTGCGCTGGTCCGCAGGCACGTCCCAGACCGGGGCCATGGCTTCGGCTGCGCCGTCCACGTCGTCCTGCAGGAGGCGTGCGTGGGCGAGGTCCGCCGCAGCGCTGGCCCTGACGTGGGTGGACTGCTCGGCCGGGGGCCGTTGTCGCAGGAGTTGCAGGGCTCGGCGGGCGTCTGCTTCGGCTTGTGAGGCGTCGCCGATGAGGAGGGAGGTGGTACTGGTGGACATGGCCAGTCGTTCCAGGGTGAATGCGAACTCGCCTCCCACCGTGTCGTGCAGGTCGTCCCGGCGATCGTGCGCTGCTGCCGTGGACAGCTGGAGCGCCTGGCGTGCGCCGGTCACATCGCCGAGGTGGGCGTGCGCGCGTGCTTTGATGGCCTGCAGGCGCCGGTGGGCCACGTCGCCGAGGCCGCCGTAGGAGAGTGCACGGGTGGCTTTCGCGAGGGCCTCGGTCGGATTGCCTGTGTGGTAGGCGATGTAGGCCAGGGTGCCGTCGGCGTAGGCCTGGAGCGGGGTGAATCGGGTGGCCTCACCAAACACCGATGCGGTGCGTGCGAAGCTGCTGGCGCTGGGGAAGTAGCCGAGGTCGAACGCGGCGACGGACAGCATCGCGGCAGTCTGCCCGTTCAGGATCATGAGGTCTTGCTGCTGGACGGGGACGTGCGTGCGGTCCCGCTGCCGTTCGATCGCCAGGCGCAGCCGGTCGCCGGCTTCATAGGCCTGTGCGGGTGGCATCAGGTGGTATCCGCGGGCCAGGGCGGTCACCTGGTCGCGGAGTTCGTCGATGGTGTTGTCGGAGACGGACGCCGACGCGGTCGTGTCGGCGCCCTCAAGGGCTTCTTCTGCGGTCATTCGGACTCGTTCTTCCAGGTCGTACGCGGGTGCCTGGGGATCGCCCTGCGGTGGGGGGCCGAACAGGTCAAGAGCCGTGTACTCGGGCCACATCGCCTCGAGAACCTGACAGGTCGCCGGCCCCGGCAGCGTCACCAACTTGCCGCCGGTCCACCGCCGGAACTGGGTCTCGCCGCACGTCGGATTGGTGGGGCAGTTCCCGAAGAGCCGCACACCGTACTCGGTGAACCTCTTCTCGAACCTGCTGTAGGGAAGCCTGTCCCGATCACACAGCCATGCAAGGAGTGTCTTCGGTTCAGTCCTCATCCCGCCTCCCCTCTCTGCGGCATGCAGCCGGTCGGACTGCGTGTCGATCCCTTCTCCGGGAAGGGGATACCGCCGCCGTCCTCTGCGGCAACCCGGGCCGCACAGAAGCCATCTCAACGCTACCCCCGGGCCACGTCTGCCGCCTGACGGTGACTCACAGGCCACCTTCGAAGTCATGGCGAAGACACGTGCCGCAGGTAAACCCTATCGCTCACCGCTCGCAGAGAGTGTTCACACGTGATCAGGGAGTACTTCCCATGTCCCCCAGAGACACCGGATCAACTGTCCTCTTAGCGGCCGTTCCCCATCTCGTCGGGGAACCGACGGCCAGCTTCGACTTGGCGATCCCGGCGAAACCATCAAGCGTGCACACCGCGCGGCAAGTCGCGCGGGCCTGGAGCCGCCACTGCCAAGTACCAGACCCGCTGGCCGACACGGTCCAGATCCTCGTATCCGAGCTGTGCACGAACGCCGTACTGCACGGGCAACACGACCTCATCAGCGTGCGCGGATGGTGCAGCCCGTCCGCCGAGATCCGCTTCGAGGTCGACGACCACTCCCCTGCCCCACTCCCCGCAGTACAGCACCCGGACGTCGGCGCGGAAAGCGGACGCGGTCTACTTCTGGTCGATGTCCTGGTGGCAGAGCTGGGCGGCGCATGGGGCTTCACCGCGGACGGCGCCTGCGCCTGGTGTTGCTTCGCCCTCAAACCGGAGGGCCAATGACAGCGGCCCCGCCCCGCCGGACGCGCCCCGTACAGCGGCAGCAACCGCCCATGGACCCCGACAGGCCGCAGCAGACGCTCCTCACGCTGAAAACCGCCAGGTATTCCACGACGACGCACTGCCGGACGGCATCGGCACCATCCCCGACAGCTTTACGCCCGAGGGCCCGCTGGAGGAGCTCGAACTTCTCCGCCGCCGCCTGATCCACCTGGCAGACATCGCCGTCGCCACCAGCGCCGAACAGGCCGACGAGAGTACGGCCTCGTCCTGTCACCCGGCCCGTGCACTGCGCCCCCAGGAGACGCCCAGCGATCACCGGCAAGCCGTCGAACGCGCACGCCGTACAGCCCGGACCGTCAACGAACTGCTCGAGCGGCTGGTGGGGCTGCGCTGTCTACGAGAGGCGGCCTGACTGCCATGCGCTACACGACAACAGAGAGAGCCATGTCCGAACTGCTCACACACCAGGATCGTCCCGTCGACGACCGAAGCGGTGCCAGGCTGCGCACACCACTCCCCCAACGTCCAACGACCCCGACAGGACGCTCGCCGGCAGCACCCGTGGACTTCTCGACGCTCCCCCACACCGTCGCCGCGGACGACGTCGCCACGGACATGAGCGATCTGGCTACACGGGTGCGGAATCTGATGGATCTCCAGCAGAACCGGGTGCTCCAGTTACCGTTGGGCGGCCGCTTCTTCGACATCGTCGTCACCGCCTCCTGCCCCGAGGGCTACGCCGTGATGGACCTCCTCGACCAGGTCCAGCACACCGGCGAAGGGCAGTTCGACGCCTGCGGCCCGGTCATCGAAGACCCCACACGGCAATGGCTCATCTGGCTCGTACCCCCGGGCACCAGCGACACCTGGGGCCCCCACCGGTACGGCCTGTGCCTGGGCAGACCCCACCAGCTCGCCCTGCCGCCCATGACACAGACCGAGCCCCCGGGCCCGTACTGGCTGCGCCCGTGCCGCGGCGACCGCCTCGTACCGCCCCTGCCGCTGCGGGACTTCCTCGACCAGTTCCGGCCCGGACCGGCTCCGCACGAGGAACTCCTCGCAGAAACCCTGTGCACCATCACCTGATCTGCCCACGGTCTCGCCCCGGACCGGCAGACCCGTGATCGTGTCCGGCCTGCAAGCCGCCCAGAGCGGCGCCGGCCGTGCGTATGCCACCCCCCGTCACGCACGGCCGGCGCCTTCCATCACCCCGCCCGCCACTCCAGAGAGAGCCATGACCGAACTCTTCACGCACAAGGACCGCCTCGTCCCGTACATCACCCCATGGAGCAGGGAAAAGGTGACGCAGCCGGTCCCCGTGGCCACGCTCCACGGCATCGCCTACCCCGGTCCGGCAGAAGGCCGTGACGCGGACGACGATGTGCTGTGGCAGTGCTGGCGACGCCACCCCGGTGCGGGCGAGCCGCTGTGGAGCGAGGTGCACGGCCCCCGGCAACGGCACGCCATGCACAGACGCTTATGCCAGGTATGCGCGGGCCCCGCGGACCGCGACGAACAGGGCTGGCTGTGGCTGCTGGAAGACGAACGCGACAGCGGCCCGACCTGGCCGGACGGCGAGATGACGACACATCCGCCGGTATGCCGGCCGTGCCTGCCGGTCGCTGCTCGCCTGTGCCCGCATCTGCGGCGCCGCGGGGCGGTGGCGGTACGGGTCGCCGAGGTCATCGTGGACGCCGTCTACGGACACCGCTACCACCACGGCCCCTTCGGGCTCTACGCAGGGAAAGCCGACGTGTTCCTCACCAGCAGCTGGTCCATCAGATGGGTGGTCGGCAACCAGTTGGTCGCCTCCCTCTCCCAGTGCACTGTCCTCGACCCCGTCGAGACCGGCATCAAGACCCCGGTGTCCCGAGCGCAGATACGCCGATGACGCTCGGGACGCCGGTATAGGGACGCCGCGCTGATGCGGCATCCGTTCAGCAACCGCAGTCATCTCACGTTCGAAGGAGAATCGCGTGACCACTACGACGGTGCCGGACATCGCAGGCTTACGGATCGGTGTCCTGTGCGGGGGCAACTCCCCCGAACGGCAGGGTTCGATCGCCTCGGGCGAGCACGCGTCCAAGGCGCTTGCTGCCGCAGGCATCACCACCGAGCTGATCGACCTCGGGGACACGCCGCTGACCGCGCTGCCGGGGCGTATCGACGTGGCTCTGCTCGGCCTGCACGGGCTCTACGGGGAGGACGGCAAGGTACAGGGGGCGCTGGAAGTCGCCCGGCTGCCCTACACCGGCTCCGGGGTGCTGGCGTCCGCGCTGGGCATGCACAAGCCCACGCTCAAGTACCTGTTCACCCAGGCGCGGATAGACACCCCGGCCTGGGTCCCCGTCGACCGTGACATCTCCGTCGAGTCGACGCTGTCCGCCGTGCGCCACACGCTCGGCTACCCGGTGTTCGTCAAGCCGGCGTCCGGCGGGGGAAGTCTCGCCGCGGGCATCGCCCGGGACGAGGTCGCTCTCCGGGCGATGATCACGCCCACAGATGACGAGCAGTACGGCGAGTACATGATCGAGGAGTATGTGCAGGGCATCCCCGCCACCGTGGGTCTGATCGAGGTGGACGGCCGGCTGGTGACCCTGCCCGTCCACGATGTCGAGCCGAAGACGGAGTTCTACGACTACGCGGCCAAGCACGACCCGGCCCTGCGCGTCGAGCACTGCCCGTCCCTTTTGCCAGCCACGACCACGGAGTCCATGCAGTACGTCGCCAAGCGCGTGTTCAGGATGATCGGCGCACACGGCGTGCTCCGGGTCGACTTCATAGCGGGGGTCAACGGCCGCACCACCGTGCTGGAGTGCAACACGCTGCCCGGCCTGTCCGAGCGCGGCAACCTGGCCACCATGGCGAAGGCGGGCGGCATCCCGTACGGCACTCTGATGCAGCACATCGTCAGGACCGCGTACACCAAGCCTGGCTACCTGCCGTAGGCAAGACTGGGGCGCATGAGCGTCCCGCCGACCCAAAACCGTGTCCCTTACTACTCGCAGTGGGAGTCCCGGGACCTGGTCCCGGAGTTCATCACAGGCCGGCTCGACGCAGCCGATGACCCACTGTGGCAGAAGTCCGGCGCCGAAAGCCCCCAGGAATACGCATTCTGGGCCCCGCGCATGTGCGGCGTTGCGTGCCTGCGCATGGCGCTGGACTACTGGCGGCACCCGGTTCCGCCGTCCGTGCCGCTCGTGCGCGAGCTGTGCGAGGCCGGGGCCTACATCCGCGAAGGCGACACGGTGAAGGGCCTGATCTATCAGCCGTTCGCCGCGCATGTGGCCACCCGGTGGGGGCTGGCCGCCCGGTCGTTTCCCGACCTGCCCGCCACTCGCCTGCGCAAGATCGTCGGCAGCGGGCAACTGGCGCTGGTGTCCGTGCACAAGAGCGTCCGTACACCCGATGTCGATCCGCCGCACCAGGGCGGGCACCTGGTGCTCGCCGTCGGCGTCACCGAGGAGAGCGTGATGTTGCACAACCCGTCCGGGCTGCCGGACCAGTCCCAGGAGTTCGCAGCGGTGCCCTGGGCACGCTTCGCTCACTTCTACGCCGGGCGGGGCGTGGTCCTCGGTGCCTGAGCAGACAAAGGAGACAGTGCTGGAGAAGGAGCCCGGCACCCGGCGGTTCGTCGTTCTCGGCGAAATGCTGGAGCTCGGAGAAGAAGGGCCCAAAGCCCACTGGGAACTGGGCCAAGAGACAGGCAAGCACGGCATCGACTTCGTGATCGCGGTCGGGCAGGAACTGGCCAAGCAGACCGCTCTCGGTGCCGCCCACGCCGGCGTGGATGCCGCGATCGTCGCCGACAACGAGACCGCCACGACGATGCTGAACTCGATGCTGCAGCCCGGTGACGTGGTCCTGATCAAGGGATCTCGGGGCGGCATGCGGTGGCAGATCGCCCAGGCGCTCACCGGCCAGCAGATCACCGGAATTCTCTAGCCTCCCCCACCGACGGCCCCGCTCGTCCGCACGCCCGCAGCAAACGAGCGGGGCTGTGCGCTGCCCGAAAAGCACCCCGGTGTAACGCAGTGCGCCGCCATGGCGAGTTGCAGCATCAGCCGCTCCCGGGCGATGACCTCCCTGGAACCCGAAACGAGGCTGCCGATGTGCGCAGCCCTGGCAGACCTTCTGGAGCGTGCGACGTGACCGATCCGGCCCACCTGCACCAGCAGCTCCTCGACAGGCTCACGGCTGACGGCGTCCTGCGCACCAAGCCGTGGAAGTCCGCGGCCGGGAGCGTGCCCCGGCACGAGTTCCTGCGCGGCGGCTTCTTCCGGTACGTGGCGGGGACGTCACCGAGCGCGTGGAGCCCCGTCCTGGATACCGATACGGGCTGGCTCGAAGCCTGCTACCGGGACGAGTCGCTGGTCACCCAGATCGCGGGCACCGTCCTGCCCGCCGACATCCGCGGCCAGATCATGCGGGAGCCCACCAGCTCCAGCACCCTGCCCTCCCTCGTCCTGCGCATGCTGGAAGAACTCCACGTCGAACCGGGTTCGAAGGTGCTGGAGATCGGGACCGGGACCGGCTACTCGACCGCACTGCTGTGCGCGCGGCTGGGCGAGGAGCTCGTCACGTCCATCGAGTACGACGAGGCGGTCGCCTCGCGGGCACGGGCCGCCCTCGCCCGGCAGGACATGTTCCCCACGTCCGTCACTGGGGACGGCCTGCTCGGCCACGCCGCATCGGCTCCGTACGACAGGATCATCGCCACGTGCGGCGTCCGGACGGTTCCTGCCGCGTGGATCGAGCAGGTGCGGCCGGGCGGTCTGATTCTGGCCACCATCGGCGGCTGGCTCGACTCCTCGGAGCTCGCACGTCTGACCGTCCACGACGACGGCAGCGCGTCCGGGCCGCTGTTGGGCGGACAGGTCAGCTTCATGCTCGCCCGCCCCCACCTGCCCCCACACCTCGGCCTCCTGCCCGACCTCAACGACGGCAAGGAACGCCAAGCCGTCTTCGGCAGCGACATTCTGGCCGACTGGACGACCCGATTCGTCGTACAGCTCGCTGCACCCCATGCACAGCGCCTCACCATCGAACGGGCCGGGCGCACCGAGGACGTACTGATCGACGTGGCTTCTGGCTCCTGGGCCGCCCTCTGCGAGGACGCCGGCCGGTGGATCGTGCGGCAGGACGGTCCCGAAGTCCTCTGGGACACGGTCGAGGAGCAGCTCGGACGTTGGCACACGGCCGGAGCACCGGCGCTGGAGGAGTTCACGGTCACCGTCACACCGGACGGCCAGACCATCCACTGGTAGCCCCGGACTGCCCTGCTCGTCCGCACGCCCGCAGCGGACGAGCAGGGCCTTCTGTCTGCTCGCAAGGCGGCCGGGAGGAGAGATCGCGTCGCTCATGGGGGAAATCGAACTCCGATCCCGTTGCTGACCGGCAGGACCGGCCGCAGCCGTTCCCACTTCGCATCGCTCAGATCACCCCGCCCCATATCCATCCCAACGTCCTTGAGGCGGGGCACTCACATGATCGGCCATGCAGGGTCGGCCTCATCGGGGACTACTCCTGGCGAGGGCCGATGACCCACTGGCCGATCTGCTCTGCCAGCCAGGAGGCGTGTCGTTCCTCGGTGTCCTTGTCGCTACTCCTGCGGAGCACGTGAACGAGCACTGTATGGTCATCGGCGCGCTCGTCGAGATCGGTAGTACGGCAGTTGAAAAGCAGTAGTTGTCGAGCACTCGCTCCGCGCCGACATGACCGACGGGATCTTGCTGCCTTACCAGCAGCTCATTTCCCTGATGGACGAGGGCATAGACGTCGACGAGGCGCTCGCGTGGGCCCCCGAGGGCCGCGTTGTCGAGTTCTCGTACGTCACCGAGCACCTGTCCGACGATGCTGCCATCGAGGCGCTCACCTCGCTGCAGTCGGCCGCCGATGGCATGCGGGAACTGGGTGTGGACCTGCCTGACACCGGCTACGAGTGGCTACAGGCCCAGATCGAGCGATTCTGGCAGCTGCGTGGCCCCGTCCCCGGCCTGCCGGGCTTCCTCAAGGTGATCGGCGTCCAGCAGCCGTACGTGGCAGCGCGAGCGGTGATGGTAGAAGCGGGTGACGACACCGACCCGTGGGACTTCCTCCAGACCGGTCTTTGCCGACCCATCCGACGCGCCGAGTGCGATAAAGGTGCACATCGGCGCCCTCCAGGTCAGGATCTGGAAGAAGGTGACACCAGAACGTCAGGCTGTGCTGCGCCTGCTCTCCGGCTTCGACATCTCCCCGGACCAGGTGCAGATGCTGCTCGAAGGCGCCACGGAGGTCGAGATGACGGCCGAGGACCTGCTGCAAAACCCGTACTTCGCTTCGACGTGCACCTACGGCATCGCAGAACACGTGCCGTTCAAGACCGTTGACCGCGCACTCTTCCCCCCCCCCCCGACCCACGTCACCTGGAAGCCTCCGGTTCCCGACGACGTCAAACTGGAGGGCCACCTCGATCGGCGTCGGATCGAAGCATTGCTGACCGACGTGCTCGAACGGCAAGGCAGGCAGGGCGACACAGTCGTACCGGAAGGCGAGACCGTCGCGCTGGCGAACGACGTCCCACTCGCTCAACCGCCCACTCTGACCGAGACCATCGTGACCGGCCTCGATCTGGACCATGACGGCATCAACGAGGTTGCGTTCGTGCGCCTGACACACGCTTGGGTACATTTAGGTGTTTTCCAGGGCGTAGCCGAAGTCCTTGCAGACTGAACCCCCGCCATCTTGAAGTGGCTGGTCAGGGGGCTGGCGTGGCGGGGTTCAATGTTCTTGACGTGTAGACTGTTCAGCCGCTCCCCGTAGGGGGTCACGGCGTGGCCAGCACGTCCGAGAGCTGGTACAGGACGCCTTTGTGGAGGTCCGCAAGGTAGTCTCCAGTCTCCGTGTCCGGCTGCCCCGCCCTGTGAACGGTGGCCTGGAGATGGAGCAGGCTGGAATCCGCTTTAGAGGTCCTGCCCAGCGGTTGCACGAGATCGCAGTGGAATACCTGCGTCTCTGGTGTGATGGTGAAGGTGTGAGGCTGGTCGTCTCCGTCCAGCCGGGCGTGGATGACGACGCTGGCAATGCCGGCTTTGTCCATGTGCGCGTCGTTGTTAACGATGATGGACGTGTGCAGATCCTCGACGTAGACGTGCGCTTGGGCCACGACAGCCGGGGTGGCGTCGGCGAGCGTGTACCTAGCCGCCAGCTGGGCGCCAGGAGGAGCGTTGACCGCGATGTCGGCCGATCCGCCGGAGGGCAGAGTGATGTCCAGGCCGTCGGCGACGAGTTGGCTGGAGCCGTCCGGCAGGTTGCCGAAGAGCCGTGTGACAGTGACTTCGCTCTCGGCGTGGTTCTCCAGAGTGACCGCTGCCCCGGAGGATGTGGCCAGGACGGGGCCATCGGGCCACGGGCCGGCGAGGCGAGTGACATCGAGGTACAACTCGACGGGACCGAGGGCGCTGTTGTCGCTGAGAGTAAACGTGGCGTTGCCCACCAGATGCCCTTCCGGGGCCGCGATGCCGAGCAGCTCGTTGAAGACCACTGCGTCGGCGTAGCTCATAGCGGTGCCGATCTGGATGGTGTCGCCGACGCGCGTGGCGTTGATCGGGCTGGAGGTAGGGTTGTTCCATCCGGTGACACCGAACCCCGTGACCCCGGAAGCGAAGCTCGTGGGGAGCAGCAGGGTGGGGTGGGCCGTGAGGTCGGCCAGCGCGGTCTTCACGGCGGTCAGCTCGGCATGTCCGATGTCGGGCTGGAGGTTGGCCTGAAGGCGGCACGGCAGGGCTATGTCCTGGGTGGCGTCGAACATCTGGATCCACATGATGAGTGGGCTCCAGTCGGGTACCCCCGGGTGGCCGGGGGCTGCCCGCCCGACGCGGTAGCGACGCGGCAGCACCAGGTAGACGGAGGGCCTGCCCAGCGCGGTGAACACCTGGTAGTCGTCGGTGGCCAGAGCCTCGAGAGGCGTGTAGAGCTTGTCGGGGATCTTTCCCAGGGCCATCGTGTCCTGGCAGCCGATCGCGTTCTCATGGGCGGGGTCGGTAGCGTCGATGTAGAGGTTGCCGAAGTCCGCACAGGGGATGACGACGTCCAGGCTCTGGCTCTGTGTGACCGAGACAGGGGAATACACCATGCTGCCGTCGGGCGCGGCGCCGCCTTCCCCGTCCCAGGCGTCGACCGTGCCGGGGTCGTCACTGTTGCCGGGGACCGCGAGGAGCGGGTCCGACAGGAGTCGTACTGACGAGTAGAGCGTGTCTGTGGCGAATTTTTGCGCCAGGTAGTCGTGGTCTCCATACTCGAGCGCATTGAAGGAGAAGTTCATCAACAGCCGGGGCGGCACCTGCTGGTATCCAGGACGGGACAGGCTGCCGTAGGCAGCCCTGGCGAGGTTTCCGCTGACGGTGAAGACGAACGTGTAAATGTCGCGGCCAGTCGTCGCTGGGGCGGCGGTGACGGTGCCTGACGCGGCGGCGCCGGTGGCGGCCTCCCGGTACGGGATGACCAGCTGCGCGCGGACTTGCTCGAATTTTACCGGAAGGCCCTTGTCCGGATCGAGGGGCACCTCCGAGTCGTAATTGATGATCTGATTGCGTCTGGCTTCAGTCATCACGGTCCGAGCCGTAATCATGATCGTTGCAGTGATGACCGGGTCTCCGTCGTCGTCATGTCCTGACACGACGTAGGAGTAGCGGAAAGGGCTGCCCGCCGCCGGTGCAGCCGCTTGCGGGGCTACCAGCTCGAACGAGGGCACGTACCAGTAGAAGTTGTAGCTCGAGTAGTCGCCCATCACCGCCACGCTCTGTGGATCATCCGTGGAGGAGAGCTCAGGCCTCTTGGGCGTATCGGTGGGCGGCTCCTGCTCCCCGCGGGGAACGACTGGTGTCGGCTCCACGGCACTCACCTTCCCGCTCATGCGGCCGGATTGAGCACGGTGACGCCGGGGTCGGTGACGCGCGGGGGCAGCACCGTGACCGGGCCGTTACCCGCGTGGTCGACCCACTGGCCAACCCAGCCGTCGTTCGGCGGTGCGGCGTCCCCGATGTCGGCGTTGCGGTTGATCGTGACCTGGTAACTGAACGTCGGAATGAAGTCCGGCTGCCCTGTGTAGATCGTCCAGTAGCGCGGCGTGTGTTGGTCTTCCGCAGTGAAGGAGAAGGTGACGACGTCGTCTTCGCGGGAGGTGCCATCCGCCCGGGTGCCGTGCGGCTTAAACGCCACGTCAGCAGTCCAGTTGCCAGCCAGATGGCCGCCGAGCATGATCGGGCCGACGCTCAGCACGCCGACATGATCGCACTTGACCGGCAGGGATAGGTCGTTGGTCAGCGTTCCGTCGTCGCCGTCGAGATCCACCTCGCTCTTCTCGACACGCTGGCGCAGGTAGGGGCTGTCGGTGTCCGAGGCGGGTGGGTCGAAGACGATCTTGCGCTTCACGTACATCTTGTCGGGCACCCAGCCCTCCGGTGGCTTGGCGACGTCGATGGCCGACTTCTGGGTAATCCTGGCGAACCATGTCGTCGAGGTGTTGCCGTCGGCGAAGGTGAGGAACGCGCTGGGTGTAGCACTCGGCGATGCGGCCCCTGGCGCCTGGGTGGCCTGGGTGGGCAGGCCCTCGGTGGGGGTCGGCGGTACCACGTCGGACGGCTTCTGTGGCGGGGAGAACGTCGTGCCGCTCCACTGCAAGGCCCCGCTGGTGTTGGGGTATCCCACCTCGACTCCAACGAAGTTGACCGGGTCGCCCATCCACTGCTTCTCCGGGTCGGGCCAGTTGACCACCGGCTTGCAGGCGACGGTGATCATACGGTCGAAGTCGTCGAGGTACAGTTCGCCGAAGTACTTGCGCAATTGGCCGGGGTCCTTGGCGAGGAGGTCGGCTAGGCCGTCGAGCGTGCCGCCGATCGCGCTCGGTTGTAGGTACCGCTGGTCGGACTGGAACTGGAAGCTGTTGGCGATGTCCACCTGGTCATGCCGGAAGTCCATTGTCACGCCCACGCCGAGACCCCACCCGCTGCCCAGGCATCCGCCGCTGTCAGCCGGCACCTGCGCGTCCGGAATGGTCGGCATCGGCTGGAAGATGACCTGTTTGGCCTGCTCGATCCACATGGGGATGAGCATCTCGATGAACTTGTTGATCGTCTTCTCTTGGTCGTCGGAGCCTGGCAGTGTCTTGTCGATCTCGATGTCCACCTTGATGGCGCCGGACAGTCGCATTTCGTTCCAGGTCGCCTTCACATCCGCGGAAGACCAGAAGTAGTGGCCCTGCGCGGCCACTGACAGATGATCGAAGACCCGGTGCCAGTCCGAGGTCATGGTCAGGGAGGTGATAGGCGCCCACATCGGGATCTGTACGTTCTCGACGACGGCGACGAGGCTCTGGTTTGCCTTGAACCCCGCGGCGACGATTTGGGCAGCTGTCGACCCCATCATGCAGGTGAAGGAGTTCTCCGCCAGTGGGTTGGTAGCGCCGGGCCCCTGCCCCTGCATCTTCCAGAAGAACGGGTCCGTGCCGCCCTCGGTGGTCAGCGACCCGTCCGGGTTCATGCTGGCGTTGGTCACGCTCACATTGTTGGACGCGATGGGCAGCGGGCGTAGGAATGCCGCGTCGCCCAGTGTGGGCGTCGGGGCACTCGACCGGTACATGGTGTAGCGGTCGCCCTTGTCCTTCCACTGGTCCAGGATCTGCTGGTGTGCCTTGGGCAGGACACCGTCGGGCGGGGCCGATGTGATGGTGAACGAGAGAGCTCCACCGGTGATCTCCCGTGTCATCCCCGGGATGACACCGACCGTTGTGCTGCCGGTCTGGACCCCTGCGAAGTGCAGGAAGAAGAACTTGAAGTCTCTGTTGGGCTTCTCCGCCAGCCGGACTCCATTAGGGACCCAGTAGTAGACCGGGGGCTTGCCTGCCTGCTGCATGAGGTCGTTGTGCTTGTCGGGCAGGTAGAGCAGCGTGTAGTCGACGCCGCCTTGGCTGACCACTGTTTGCTCGAAGCCACCGGTCCAGATCGGGCCGACGGGCTCAGGCGTGTCGATGTTCGGAAAGTCGCCGTTCATCTGAGGCTCCTCACCAGGTGATGAACGAAGACTTGCTGGGAGGGAGGCTGCCGTCGCCCCCGCACAGCGTGTCGTACATCGTGCTTCGGAACGTGTTTCCGAGTTGTTGAAGTGTGGCGGTCATGAGCGGCCTCCAGTTCTGTGTGATCTGGGATGAGAACAGAGCAGACATCGGGCTTCGCGCCTACTAAATCCTGATCGATCATTCGGCACTGCGATTCCGTCGTTGGGGACGTGTAGTGAATGAATGTCAAGCCCCGCGACGACCCCCTGCTTGCAAGAGTGAGGGCTAGGTGTTACAGCGTCAAATCGAGCAAACCGAGCGCAGAGGATGACGTGAAAGGCTGCGGGCACGGCGTTTCTGACCGATTCTCAGTAGCCACGGGGAGGCCGGTTGGGGTCGGCTTGTTGCACGCGTGAGGCGAAGTTCGAACCAGACTGGCTCACGTTGTAACGGGCCCGTACATAGTTAATCGTCGCGCACATATCTGCCACCACGTCATAGGGTGTAGTGGCGGTGCCCGCCTGGTGATAGGTAGCGAACGTAGATGGTATGCATTGGGTCGCTCCCCGGGAACAGTTCTGCGGATGTCCATCGGCCATACGGGCACCATGTGCGTTGATGTCAGTTGTGTTCACCCGCCAGCGACGGTCGTTGTACGACGACTCCCGTCCCGTGATGGTGACGAGCGCTGGGACCCCGAATTGTGCATCCATGCCGGTCAGTTCACATGCCTTCTTGGCATACGTCTCCATCGCGGTCCGTCCCGAGTCGTCCCCTGGATCGTTGAACGTCACCTGGCTCAGACTCAGCTTGCCCGCCCCGTTCGTCGCGGCCGGTGCCGTCGTGCAGTCGACCGTGAAGCCGCACTGCCGCCCGAGCTCTGTGAGCGACTTGCAGCCGGGTATGCCATCGGCATCGCTTCCCGTGTAGCCCTGAGCACGTTGCTCGGCGGCGTATGCGTCCTTGGTCTGTTGGTCGAAGGATCCGGTCACCCCGGCCGCGATGCCGTGACCGCGAGCGACGAGAGCGCGCTGCACGGTCCGAACGTCGTCATTCGACGAGCCGAACTGAACGCTTGCGAGTGCCACCATCGAACCCGCCTCCTCTGTTGCACATTGCCCTCGTCGCATTGCGCCCGACGCCGAGCCTCAGAGCGGGCTCCACGCCACGACCATCGCGTGATCCCGTGTCCTGCACGGGGATCTTCTGAAACCACTGCCCTGGCCAAGCTGCCTCGGTGTCCACCGCGAACCGCGCTCTTCTTCCGGTCAGTCCAGAGCAAACCCGTTCCTCCGGCGTCTACGAATCCACGCCACACCGTTGCCGGGGCGTCGTTCGGGCGTATCGGGGACGTCGTGCCGGCGCTGCAAGAGCCGGCCGCACGCGAAGCGGACACCCCGACAGAGGACTGACCGATGCACTCTGACGTGCCCGGCAGCAGGCGAAAGGCGCGCACACAGATGCGACGCGTGCCGATACGCGGCAGAGTAGAAGCGTGTCTGCGCAAGGGATGCATCTCGAACTTCTGGGTAGTTTCCGATTCACCTGCTGCGGCAGAACGGTCGCCCTGCCCTTGGGGGCGCAGCGTCTTCTCGCCTTCCTCGCGCTGCAGCGCAACGGCATTCATCGAGGAGTAGCAGCCGAGCAGTTGTGGCCCGATTGCCTGCCTTCCCGGGCAGGGGCGAATCTCAGAACAGCGCTCTGCCAATGCAGGCACGCCCATGCTCAGGCAGTTGTCGTTTCTACCAGTCAGGGCCTGGTTCCATCCCCGTCAGTTGACGTAGATCTTCACCACATGCGGAACCGTGCTCACCAGATAGTCAGCGGCGCAGCACCCCTGCCGGACGATTACGACGAGACCGTCGGTGACCTGAGTGACGAGCTGCTTCCCGGCTGGTTCGACGAGTGGTTGACCCTTGAACGTGAGTGCTGGGATCAGATGCGCCTGCATGCCCTGGAAAGCCTGGCCCAGCAGCTCCAGACAGCCGAGCGGTACGCGCTCGCACTTCAGACAGCCCTCGCAGCCATCGCCATCGACCCGGTCCGGGAGACAGCCCACCGCATACTGATCGAGACGCATGTCGCGGAGGGAAACGTTGCCTGCGCCATCCTGCGGTTCCGCCAATACAAGAGCTTCCTGCAACAGGAACTGGGCGTCCTACCATCGCCGCACATGCTGGCCGTGATAAACGACATCGCCAGCATGCAGACGGGCCCCAACGGACCTACGACTCACCCTGAAGACGGTGACGGCTGTCGCAACAACACTGTTCGAGGTGATCATCTGCTGGATTCAAGGACGCCGAATTGGCGCGACATCACTGATACCGTCGATCGTTGACACGTCGCCACGGACCCCGGGTGCAGCTCCCGAGAGCCCTGGGCACGTTCGACAGACCTCAACGCACCGCGCCAACAGGACCGCGACCTGGACGCTGTCACGGCACAGCACGTCAGCTGACGCCGAGACACGGGACAAGCGGCGTTCGTCAGACGATCGAGGTGCTTCCCCGCCTGCCCGAAGCCCGGGGCGCTTTGGATGCAGCCGGACAAGGTGTGCCCCGGCAGGAGACAGTCTTTCATCCCCGAGATCTGCCGACCCGATGCTGCAGCTGACTACCGGCGTCACTGACCGCAACGGTCAACCCTGGACTCATGACGTCTCCACCCAACTGAACGTCACGCGCGACACTCTCCCTGCAGCGGCCGCCTCCGACAGGCTTGGCCCCTGTGGTCCGCCTTTCTCGCGCGCTGCTGGCGTCGGTCAACCTTCAGGCGGCACGACACCCCCGCGCCCATACACCAGCCACGCCGCGTGGCTGGTCTGGGCATCGGGCCAAGTCCATCCTCGTCCCTCAGCAGTCAAGCCCGCCTGGCGAATCACGCCAGTACTCGGCGGTCACATGCGCCGATGGAGACGGCTACCGTGCTCACCGGGCCCCACGGACTGGGACCGAGCGGATGAAGCTGAAGTGGCTATGCCAGTTCTTCCCGACCCGCGGTATTGCAGGAGCTCGCTCCCAAGGCTGCCCGTGATGGTGGTCGTCGGCGGCTAGCTTGCGGCGCCTTCGGCCTCACTCCCCACTCCCGGGGTCGGCATGTGCGAGCGGGAACCAGCGTCTCCCTCATCGACGGCGACCGGATCCACCTCCTGTCCTCCACCGGCTCGAGGCCTGCGTCCGAATGCGCCCCCATGCCGGCTACGCCTCTAGCCGGCCAACTGTCCTTCAGCTAGCGGCCTGTCTCACTGCGTGATAGGCCATCGAGGTCCATGCTTGTCGGCACCCGGGACATCGTTTCGGCGGTCCGCAGCTGTCGAAGGTGGGTCCGGCATTGACTGATACACCGTCAACTAACAAGTGCAAGACAGTCGGTACGCACCGCAGCCCGATTTGTCCGGAATAGCGACATCCGGTAGCATCGACATCGCATGAATCGTGCGGCTGCTAGAGGCGCAGGGTCGGGTGAGGTCACGATGTCCTCCATTCAACTGACTTTCGTTCACTCGCTAGCCACCCTCGTGGCCAGACCAGGTTCCGCCGACCGAACGGCAACGGCGGACAGCGGGTTCATTTGGGCTATTTTCTGGTTCGCCATAGCTGTATCCACAGTTGCCCTTGGCGCCAAGATAGCCTTCGTCATCTTCAAACGCAGCGATCACGGCATCGTTCGTAGCGCACTGGCCATCATTCTCGTCACCAGCCTTGCCTTGCTTGCCGCCGTCGTTCACTTCGACGACGCAAATGCCGAGCGGCAGACATTGTTGTTGGGTGCCGTCGCGACGCTGGCCTCTGCAGTGGTGGCATTCTACTTCTCATCACGCAGTGCCGAAGCCGCGCGAAAGGACCTCTTGTCCACCATGAGTGGTGACTCCCAAGTCTCGGTACCTGACTTGGTGGGAATGGATGTCGCCGCAGCAAAGTCCAAGATGAGTGCATCCAACATGTCACTGACGCTTCCTCAGGAAGCGCCAGCAGAAGCAGTCATCGTGACACAGAGCCCCGCCCCTGGGGAGGTGGTGCCATCAGGGCGCACCGTGACAGTGACTACTTCCACCCCACAAGCCTGAAAAGGCTGCCGTATGGGAGCGCGAAATTGAGGAAAGTTCCCCACAACCCGAATCAGACAGCGCCGCAAGGCGGGGCACGTATCCAAACGTCTTCAGTCCGTCAGGGCATGCCTCAGAGAAACGGCGAAAATTATAGGAGGTAGAACCATGGGATTCGCAGATGAGTTTCGAGGGTGCATGAACGCAAGTGGTCTGCCAACTCCCGCGCAAGGCCTGGACAGCGCAGACGAGGTATTGGAGTTTCTGGATGGGGTTCACCAGGCTTGGGAGAACGCCGGCGGGAACGAAGAGATGGCGCTTGGAGCTCTCGTCGCCGTTGGCGCCGTAACCGGAGTCGACGAAGCAGCCGTGGGTGGAGCCGCTGCGGTACTCGTGTCCGCCTACATCGGGGCGTGTATCGGCTGCCTGATAGGTGCAACGGGCGCATCCATCTGGGATGCATTGGCTCGCGTAGAGCCAGATGCGAACGTACAGGCCCAGGTCACTGCCACCGCTGAGGCCCAAGGCATCAGCCCACCCGAGGGAGTGGCGTGACGCAGCGTGACTCATGTGCTTCGCAACGCCCTTGTCGGACAATCGGCTGACTGGAAGCCCACCAACGTCCGGAGGGGTGCATTGCCAGCACTGAAAAACACACAGAAACAGGCCTACCCGAGCTGGGCGTAGCAAGACCGCGGCAACCGCGCGCTTCAGACCGGGCCATGTCTTGCTCGATGAGTTCGGCAGCTACCGGTGAGGATCGCCAGTCTTGCAAGTTAGCAACGTGCATGCCGCTGGTAATGACGGTGCGGCACCTGGGACGTTCCGTGCATCGGATGTTCGATCGACGACGACAGCGACTGGATGGACACCGCCTTCGACCTGGCGGTCGACGTCGGCGGACCGGACCCACGACGTACCCTGGCCGGTGCCCCCGCACTGATGGCAGCAGGGGTTTCCTGGCCGACAGCGGCGCTACTTTGCGCAGCACTTTCCGCACCAGGCACCTCTGCAGCAGCAGTTAGGGGCGCCGAACCTACGGCCGGCGTGATCAACGCGCACAGCGCAAAGACTCCCGTCAGCGCCCGTCCTTTTAGATGGACGACCAACGGCGTGAACGGGACGCAACTCCTCGACAAGGCGGCCACTGACCACCTCGGGCATCCCCAGACACCCCCAGCGCTACAGCGGCTGGCATCCCAGCCACACCACAGCAGCCCCGTACCGACCACTGCACTCGGTAAAGATCCTTGCCAAAGCCTCTCCACCGAGCTGCTGAGCCAGATCGGCGTTTCCCGGGCCCCCGACCCCCACCGGAGCCATAAGAAGCAACGATTCACTCAGGAGGGACGGGGTTCAGGTTGGTCCCAGGGTCGATTGGCCTCGACTTGCAGACCCAATGACCCTTGTGCCACACGTGGTAGAAGTCGTAGTAGCCGAAGATCCATTGCCATCTGTTGCAGCTGCCTGCCGGAAGAACCGAGGCGGCCGTGGCTTTAGGAGAAGCTGCTGCGCCCGTACCGTCCGTGCCGATTGCGGTCCCGCCGACCAACAAGAGGCCGGTCACGACGCAAACGAAGGTGCGCTTGGTATCAAGGATTGCCATGACTCCGAACCTTCCTCTACAGCCCCGCGCCCCCTCAACACGAGATGAATGGCCCCCTTTTGGAAGACGAGGCTACAGGAAAACAGCTGCGCTGCCCGGGCCGAGCAGCTTGAGGAAAGGATCGCCATCGCCCTGCTGCTGAGCCCCCAACGTCCGCCTGACGTCACTACAGGTGAGGCGTTGACCGCACAGGATCTATTGAACCTCGAATTGATTCTCAAGGTGATCGTTCACACCCGCCCCAGGGTTTACATAAATAAGTACGCTGTGTACACCCTGGGACAGTCGACCCAGGGTGACATAGCCAACAGTCGAAGCACCCGGGTCGAGGGGGCTCGACTTCCACTCAAGCACGAAACCGCCGTCTACCTCGACTCCTACTCGAGCAACATCGCCAACATCCCCTGAATTAGCGACCTCGAAGCTTATCTGCGTTCCCGAGTCGTGATTCGGGACGACGTGCCCATCGGGATTGTCTTCAGGGTCAGGCATTACTCCAATGCCCCCTGCTGCGAGTTCGAACATCGCCGACATGGTTCTCCTCCTGTGCTTGTCGTTTCCCCGTGGCGCCTCAGGACACCGATTCGACTTCGCCGTTTCGCGGTTACCTCACTGCCGTTACCCATGCCTGCTGCATGCCGGTTCAAGCGGAACTCACTCACCTTCGAGCGGGAACGATCCCGCCCCCGTAGGCAGGGATTGATCCACGATGAAGACCCATGCTTGTAGCACAGGGCGCCCGATTAGTGGTTCGCTGTGGTGATCTACAGCCACCGCCGCCAACTCCCCGGCAGTGGGGCGTGGCTGTTCGAGAAGTTGACCGAAGGAAGTTCGGACTGCCCATTCGGCCATACCCTCAGCATCGTACGTTCGCAACCCGCCCGCAAGTGGACTTTTCGGCGCGGGGGATCACTACTCGCATTGCGGTGAAACGTGACTGGATCACAAGCGCTCGACACCGGTGTCACCTATATCAGCCAACTGAACGTTTTCAGCGTGGCCACTGATTCCCAATGACGTTGTCAAGCGGCGGTAGCGACCCACTGTGGTCGGGTCATATCGCTGTCGCGCCTGCGCGGGCCGCAGCGGTCTCGAAGAGCTTGTGGTCGCGCAGGAGGGCCCAGAGCACGTT
>NZ_VJZD01000090.1 GCF_009377175.1 Streptomyces adustus | reverse complement strand
GGGGGAGGGTCGCGGTCGGGGGGTTGCGGAGTCATGGTCGCTCCACCGCGGCAGGGGCTTCGGGTCTGTCTGGCTACCCCGGCGGAGCGACGCTCACCCCTGCCCGACGGCTCGTACGATCTTGTTCATCCGAAGCGGTGAACTTGGCTCGGAACCCATTGACTTGCCTTCGGCCGGCTCACATGTGGACGACCTGCGGGGCGTCGGCGTCCTGCTGCGGCACCCCGCGCCGGAAGAGCAGGAACGCGAGCACCGTGCCGGCCGCGAAGAAGCCGGCCGACCACCAGAACGCGGTGGTGTAGCTCTCGATCGTCGCCTGCGCCTGGACCAGTTTGTTGGTGGCGTCCCGGCCGGCCAGGTAGTCGGTCGCGGCGGTCGCGGCCAGCGTGTTCAGCAGGGCCGTACCGATCGAACCGCCCACCTGCTGCATGGCGTTGACGGTCGCCGAGGCGACACCGGCGTCCTCCGCCGCCACCCCGCCGGTGGCCAGCTGCATCGCCGTCGGCATCACCAGGCCGAGACCCACGCCGATCACCACCAGCTGCGGCAGCACGGCGCTCACGTAGTCGGAGCCGACGCCGAGCCCGGACAGCCAGGCCATGCCCGCCGTGGCGATGGCGAAGCCGAGCGGGATGACGGCCTTCGGGCCGATCCGGGGCATCAGGACCGTGGTGCCGAGCTGGGCCGCGACCATCAGCGCGCCGACCATCGGCAGGAACGCCACGCCGGTCTTGGTGGGGCTGAAGCCGAGGTTCAGCTGGAGGTAGTAGGTGAGGAAGAGGAACACGCCGAACATGCCCGCGCCGGTGATCAGCACGGCGAGGAACGAGGCACCGCGGTTGCGGTCGAGCAGGATGCGCAGCGGCAGCAGGGGGTGCGCGGCCCGGGTCTGCCACCAGGCGAAGACCGCCAGCAGGGCCGCGCCGGCGAGCAGGAAGCCCCAGGTCAGCGGCGAATTCCAGTCGTGGGTCTCGGCGTTGGAGAAGCCGTAGACCAGGGCGAAGAGGCCGGAGGCGACGAGGGCCGTGCCGGGCACGTCCAGCTTGGCGTGCGTGGCGTCGCGGTGGTTGCCCAGCAGGACCCAGCCGCCCGCGAAGGCGACGACCGCGATGGCCACGTTGACGTACAGCGTCCAGCGCCAGTCGAGGGCGTCGGTGAGCAGACCGCCGAGCAGCAGGCCCACCGCGCCGCCGGCGCCGGCGATGGCGCCGTACACGCTGAACGCGCGGGCCCGTTCGCGGGCGTCGGTGAACGTCGTGTTGAGCAGGGAGAGCGCGGCGGGCGCGAGCAGCGCGCCGAAGGCTCCCTGGAGGGCGCGGGCGACGACCAGCATGCCGAATCCGGTCGCGGCACCGCCGAGCGCGGAGGCGACGGCGAAGCCGACGACACCGACGAGGAAGGCGGGCTTGCGTCCGAAGAGGTCGGCGATACGGCCGCCGAGCAGCAGCAGGGAGGCGAACGCGAGCGCGTACGCGGTGACGATCCACTGGCGGTTGCCGTCGGAGAAGCCGAGGTCGGCCTGGGCCGACGGCAGGGCGATGTTCACGATGGTCGCGTCCAGCACCACCATCAGCTGGGCGACGGCGATGATCGCGAGGATCCACCACCGCTTCGGGGAAGCCCCGGGCGGTGCTTCCGCGGCACCCGTACGGGTGTCTTCGGTCACGGTCTTCTGGGACATCGGGGAACCACTCCAGGGGAGGTCGTCCGGTCCTCGGCGTGGGCCGGGCAGTGCGAGGCCCGGGCTTTGCCAAAGATTGAACGAAACGGTTTCGTACACATGGAGGCTAGAACAGTTCCAGCGAAACGGCAACGTTTCGCTGTCGGAGGGGGGACAGGGGGGAGCAGAGGAGGGGAAAACAGGGGAGGGTAGCGAGCCGGAGGGAACCCGTTCGCACGACTCAGCCAAGGAAGGACCGAGCCGCCATGCCCGTAGACCTGACCGGCAGTTATGTCACCCTCGACGACGGACGCCCCGCCGTGCGCTTCGTGCGCACCTACGACCACCCGGTCGAACACGTGTGGCGGCTCGTCACCGACGCCGACGCGCTGGAGCGGTGGTTCCCCTCCCGCGCCGAGATCGAGCTGCGCCCCGGCGGGACCGTCGTCTTCAGCGGCGACCCGAACATGCCCGGCTCGACCGGCCGGGTCCTCGCCGTGGATCCGCCGTACGCGCTGTCCCTGGACTGGGGCGGCGACGAACTGCGCTTCGACCTCGCGGCCGTCGGGGCCGGGCGCGCCCGGCTCACCTTCACCGACGTGCTGGCCCAGGCGGACACCGCCGCCCGCAACGCCGCCGGCTGGGAGGTCTGCCTCGCCGCCCTCGACGCGACGGCGCGCGGCGAGCGGACCGCCGGGCCGCACGCCGGGACCGGGACGTCCTGGAAGGAGTTCTACGACGGCCACCTCGCGGCCGGCCTGCCCTCCGGCGCACCGGTGCCCGGCCTGGACACCTGACCCGCCCCAGACACCGCACCGGCACCACAGGGCCTAGGCGAGCTGCCGCCGCACCAGTTCGTGCAGGCGGCCGCCGGTGTCCGCGAGGAGGTCGGCCGGCGGGCCCTGCTGGGCGATCTTCCCGTTCTCCATCACGATCACCCGGTCGGCGTCCAGCACCGTCGACAGGCGGTGCGCGATGACGATCCGGGTGGCGTCGAGGGCCTTGGTGCTCTCGATGACCGTGCGCTGCGTCTCGTTGTCGAGGGCGCTGGTCGCCTCGTCGAAGAACAGGATGCGCGGCCGGCGGATCAGCGCCTGGGCGATCATCAGGCGCTGACGCTGGCCGCCGGAGATCGAGCCCCCGCCCGAGACGATGGTGTGCAGGCCCATCGGCATCCGTCTGATGTCCTCGGCCAGCCCCGCCAGCTCGGCCGCCGCCATCGCCTCCTCGGGCGTGTACGGCTCCGTACCGCAGATCACGTCCAGCAGGGAGCCGGTGAACGGCCGGGCGTGCTGGAGCACGACACCGCACTGCCGGCGCACCGCCGACGGGTCGAGGGCGGCCAGGTCCTGGCCGTCGTACAGGACACTGCCGGAGACCGGCCGGTCGAAGCCGATGAGCAGCCGCAGCAGTGTCGACTTGCCGCAGCCGCTGGGGCCGACGACGGCCACGAACTCGCCCGGCCGCACCTCGAACGACACGTCGTCCAGGACGAGCGGGCCGTCGTCGGCGTAGCGGAAGGACAGCCGCCGTGCCTCGATCGCGCCGGACAGCGGGCCCGGCCGGGTGCCGGTCGCGGGAGCCTCGGGGGCGGCGTCCAGCACCGGCCTGATCTCCTCGAACAGCGGCCATGCGGCCACCGCCGTGACGAAGGCGCCGGTCAGCTGGGTGACCGAGGTCAGCAGCATGGTCACCGACGTGTTGAAGGTGAGGAAACCGGCGGCCGACAGCGAACCCCGCGCCGGACCGGCCAGCAGCACGAACATCAGCAGCGTGCACACCGGCAGACAGACCGCGCCCAGCATCGCGTCGAGGTTCTTGATCCGCCCGAGCCGCCGCTGGAGCTCGCGGCCGCGCGCGAACTGCGTGGCCCAGGCGGCGTAGGCGTAGTTCTCGGCCGCCGCCACGCGCAGCTTGGGCAGCCCGCGCAGGGTCTGGAACGCCTGGTTGTCGAGCTTGTTGTCGAGCACGACCAGCCGCCGCTGCCAGCGCACCTGCCACAGTCCCAGCCCCAGGAACACGGCCGCGACCACCACCAGCATCCCGATCGCCGCGAGCGCCATCGGCACGCTGTACCAGAGCAGCAGCCCCAGGTTCACCGCGCCGACGGTGACCGCCTGGGCGACCGTGGGCCCGACACCCGCGAGCAGTCGGCGGATCGCGCCGACCCCCATGGCCGCGTTCGCCAGCTCACCGGTGGAACGCCCGGCGAAGAACGCCGTCGGCAGCCGCAGCAGCCGGTCCCAGACGGCCGGCTGGAGGGCCGCCTCGATCCGTCCCTCCAGCCGCAGCACGGTCAGGTTCTGGAGCAGCGTGAAGGCCGCCGCGACCACGCTCGTCACCATCAGCGCCAGGCAGATCTGGACGATCGGGCCCGGTCGGGCCGTCGGCACGTACTGGCCGAGCACCTTGCCGGTGGCCACCGGCACCAGCGCGCCGACCGCCACCGTGACCAGGCCGCTCAGCAGCAGCCGGGCCAGATCGCCGCCGGTGCCGCGCAGGCCGAACCGCAGCAGCCGCAGCGGTCCGGGCACCCGCTCCGGGAGCGGACGGTAGAACATCACCCCGCGCGGCTCGAACTCCTGGGCGTTGGCCCGCTCGACGGGCGTCTCGCGGCCGGTCGCCGGATGCACGGCCACGTACCCGCCGCGCCGCCACAGCAGCGCCACCGGCGCGCCGGACAGGGTGCGCCGGCCCACCAGCGGGCCGATGTCGTCCCGCCACCAGGTCCCCTCCAGCCGCACCGCCCGGGTCCGTACCCGCGAGGCGAGGGCGACCTGCTCCACCGGGTCGAGCCGGTCGCCGCCGGTACCGCTCGGGACGGCCGCCGCCAGGGTGATCCCGGCCGCCCCGGCCACCAGCCGGCACGCGGCATGGGTGGCGTCCGCGTCGGCGGCCGTCGTGGGCCGTGCGGACCGGCCGCCGATCGAGGCGAGCAACGTCCGGTCGGCGCGGGCGCGGACCGCCTCGTTCGCCTTGACACCGGCGGCCGTACGGGTCTCGTGGGTGCGTTCCAGCTCCTCGATCCAGCGGTCCAGGGTGGCCAGCAGCCGGTACTGCCGGTCGACCATGCCCTGCCAGAGGTCGGGGTCCATCAGCAGGTCGGCGGCGGCCTCCGGGCCGTACAGGGAGCCGTACCCGACGCTGCCCGACGGCACTTGCATCCAGAAGACGTCGTCGTCCCCCGGGCCCGCGCCGGCGTACCCGGGGGCGCCTCGGTCCTGCACGGTCGGCTCGGTGGCCATCGGCGCCTGGAAGAGCACGGTCAGCGCCCGGCCGACGCCCAGCGCGAGGGCGTACTCCAGCGGGCTGCCGGCCGGCGGCACGTACTGCGGGTTGCCGTACGCGTCGTACGACCAGGTCTGGCCGGCCGGCGGCCGGTACAGCTCGCGCAGCCCGATCCGGCGCACCGCGCAGCCTCGGACCGGGCGGGCGACCAGCGTGTGCCGCGGTCCGGCGACCGGGCCCGGCAGCAGCGCGCCCGCCTCCAGCCGGCCGAGGTGGTGCCAGTGGCCCTGCTGCTCGGCGTCGACCGCGAACAGGTCCAGGGCGCCCGCCGTCACCAGCCACAGCACCTGCGGACCCGCCAGGTCGAGCCGGGCCAGGCCCGCGCAGTCGACGGGTGTGCCCAGCGCGCCGAGCGCACCGAGCACGTGGTCGCCCTCCGCGACGGTCGTCATCTCAGCGCTCCCTGATCAGCGCGGCGTACGCGCCGTCGCGCGCCACCAGCTCCTCGTGCCGTCCGCGCTCCACGATCGCGCCGTGCCGGAGCACGACGATCTCGTCGCTGTCGCGCACGGTGCTCAGCCGGTGGGCGATCACCACACAGGCGCAGCCGCGCCGGCGCAGGTTGTCCATCACGGTCAGCTCGGTCTGCGCGTCCAGCGCGCTCGTCACCTCGTCCAGGACGAGGACGCTGGGCCCGCGCACCAGCGCCCGCGCGATCTCCAGCCGCTGGCGCTGACCGCCGGAGAAGTTGCGGCCGTCCTGCTCGACCCGGCTGTGGATGCCGCCGGGGCGGCGCGCGACGACGTCGTACAGCGCCGCGTCCCGCAGCGCCTCCACCACGGCGTCGTCCGGGACCGACGGGTCCCACAGCGCCACGTTGTCGCGGACCGTGCCCTCGAACAGGAACACGTCCTGGTCGACGAAGGACACGGAGGCGGCCAGCGCGCCGCGCGGAATGTCCTCCAGCCGCTGCCCGTCGATCCGGATCACCCCCTGCCACGGCCGGTACAGGCCCGAGACGAGCCGTGACACGGTGGACTTGCCGCTGCCCGATCCGCCGACCAGCGCCACCTGACGGCCCGGTCCGACACTCAGGTCGAAGCCGGACAGCAGCGGCTCGTCCAGCGGGCTGTAGCCGAACGTGACGTCCTCCAGCTCGACATGCCCGTGCAGTCGGCGGGTGGACTCGGCGCCCGGGCCGCCGCCCCCGGGCCCGGGCAGCGGGTCCGCCCGGAAGTTCTCCACGTCCTTGAGCCGGGCCATGTCGGCCGCCAGGTCCTGGACGCGGCCCGCGACGCCGTTGAGCCGGGTCAGCGGGGCGGTGAACCGGGCCACCAGCGCCTGGAACGCGACCAGCAGACCGACGGAGATGTGCCCCTCGATCGCCCGGACGCCGCCGATCCACAGGATCAGCGCGCTGTTCAGCATGGCGAGCGTCGGCGCGACCACGCCCAGCCAGGCACCCGGCACCCCGAGCCGCTGCTGTTCCTCCAGGGTGGTGGCGTGCTGACCGGCCCACCTGCGGAAGTAGCCGTCCTCGCCGCCGGTCGCCTTCATGGTCTCGATCAGTTCGAGGCCCGTGTAGGCGGTGGTGGCGAGCCGGGCGTTGTCGGCGCGCAGCTTCGCCGTACGGGTCGCCCGCAGGCGGATCACCACGCGCATGGCGACCACGTTGAGCAGCGCCACACCGATGCCGACGAACGTCAGCTGCGGGTCGTAGGTGTACAGCAGCACCGCGTACAGGACCACCACCACGGCGTCCACGCCCGCCGCCGCGAGGTCGCGGGCCAGCGTCTCGGCCACCGCGTCGTTCGACCGCAGCCGCTGGACCAGGTCGGCGGGGCTGCGCTGGGCGAAGAACGTCACCGGCAGCCGCAGCAGATGCCGCAGGAAGCGGGCGCTGGAGAGGGTCGAGGAGATGATGCGGCCGTGCAGCAGGTTGGTCTGCTGCAACCAGGTCAGGAGGACCGTGAGCAGCACGCACACGGCCATCGACGTGAACAGCACGCCCAGCGACGAGGTCTGGCCGCCGATCAGGAACAGGTCGATGTAGGTGCGGGCGAGCGCGGGCACGGCCGCCCCGACCAGGACCAGCAGCAGGCTCGCAAGGACGGCCGTCGGCATCGTGCCCGCGGTGCCGCGCAGCCGGGCGGGCAGCGCGCCCCACACCCCCGGCCGGCGTCCGCCGCGCTCGAAGTCCTCGCCCGGCTCCAGCACCAGCACCACGCCGGTGAAGCTGCCGTCGAACTCCTCCATCGGCACGAAACGGCGGCCCTTGCCCGGGTCGTTGACGAAGACCCCGCGGCGGCCGAGGCGGCGGCCGGTGCCGTCGTAGACGACGTAGTGGTTGAACTCCCAGAAGAGGATCGCGGGCGCCTGCACCTCGGCGAGGGCGGCCAGGTCCATCTGCATGCCCCGGGCCGTCATCCCGTAACCGCGCGCCGCCTTCAGCAGGCTGCCCGCGCGCGAGCCGTCGCGCGAGACGCCGCAGGCGACCCGCAGCTCCTCCAGCGGGACATGCCGGCCGTGGTGGCCGAGGACCATGCCGAGGCAGGCGGCGCCGCACTCGACGGCCTCCATCTGCAACACGGTGGGGGTGCGCACGGTCTTCGCGCCCGTCGTACGGGCCTTGCGCGCGGGCGGGGCGGCGCGGCGGGCCCGCCGGTGGTCCCGGGTGGTGGTCACGGCAGCAGCCAATCGACGGGACGCCGGTCGGCCAGCCGGATCGAAGCCGTGGCCAGGGTCATGGAGGTGAGGGCGTACGGCGGTCCGTCCGCGGAGGACCATTTCAGACCGCTCTTCGTCGTGGCCGCGCGGTCGAGCCGCACGGTGACGGCGACCGGCCGGCCCTGCCCGGTGAACTGCTCGCCGAGCTGGCCGTCCCCGAGGAACGCGGTGATCTGCCGCGCCGACTGCGCGGACCGGTCGACGGACTTCACATGCCCGCGCAGCACGCCGTACTGCTGGGCCGGCACCGTCTGGACGGTGAGGTCGACGGGCGCGCCCGCGGGCACGGAGGCGGCGTTCTCGGCCGGGACGTACACCGTCGCGTACAGCGGGTCGTCGGCGTGGGCGACCTTCTCCACGACGGCGACGTCCTCGCCGGTGCGGACGATCTGCCCGACGGTGGCGGCGAGTGCGGTGATCCGGCCCGCGGCGATCGTGCGGACGACCGTGTCCCCCTGCTCCGTACGGACCTTCAGGAGGGGGGAGTCGGGCGGCAGCCGTTCGCCCTCCTCGGCGAGGACCGCGGTGACCTGGCCGGACGCGGGACTCTCCAGTACGTAGCTGCCCTCGCCGTGGGTGAGGATCGCGGGCGCGCCGATCGTGGAGGCCACCGAGCCGGTCGTCGCCCACCCGGTGGCGCCCGCCAGCGCGAGCACCGTCACGGCGAGCACGAGCCGGCCCTGGGGGCGGGCGAGGCGCACGGGAAGGTCGAGGTCCTCGGGCGACTGGTGCCTGGCGAGGGCCTGTTGGCGGAACTGCAACGGAATTCCCTCACCTGTCGTGGGGTTTCACGGCACCCGTCGGGCCCCGGAGCCGTGGGGGAGGCTCCGGGACCCGACGGCAGCGGCAGGCCGTGGTCAGAGACCGGCGACCAGGCCCATGACCGGGGCGGTGTTCAGGCCGGTGACACCCTCGACGGTGCCGACGGCCGTGTTGGCCAGGCCGGAGACCGGGGCGACGCCGTCCACCAGGCCGGTGACGGTGCCCAGGGCGTTCAGGGACAGACCGCCGGAGACGTTGTCGAGCTCGGCGTCGGAGATCTCGGCGGTGGCGACCTGGGGGGTGGAGTTCATGACGGAACTTCCCTTCATATGGAGATTCACAAGGGGGAGTGCGGGCCCCTCTGGGGACAGGGGCGGCCGCGACCGCGGGCGCCGGGCGCCCCGCTCGGGGAGCCCCCGGCGGCTTTCGCGGTGCCAGGATCAAAGCAGCTCCACAGCCCGCCGTTCCACCTGATCACCCGCCCCCACCTGCGCAATCGAGGCGCGCGGGGGGTCAACGGTGCAGGCCCGGGCACGGCTTGTCGGCGACTTCTTCACAGCCCCCCACGGCATCGGCGCACACCGCCCCTTGCCGACCCGGCACGGCGTCCGCACTTCGGGCTCCCGGGCCCCGGGAGCCTCCGGGGATGTGCAGAAACGCCCGTTCCCGTGACCCGGCTGGGCATGGGCTGTGCAGATTCACCGAAGCCGGGATTCCGCCCCGGATTCGGGACGGAACGCGATCGCACGATCACCAGGAGTTCCGGTTCGGAGGGTGTGACGCCGGGTCAGCCCAGCAGTGCGTAGACGGTGCTCGCGCGGGCCGCCAGTTCGCCCGAACGCTCGGCGGTCAGCGTGATGTCGGCGAACGCCATCCGGCGGCCCAGCTTGGTCAGCACCGCCTCGACCAGGACGTCCGAGTCCGTCACCGCCCGCTGGAACGACGTGGACTGCTGAACCGTCGTCATCGGTACGAAGCCGCCCCGGGCCGCCGAGACGGCGATCACCGTCGCGGTGTCGGCCGCCGCCATCAGGGCCTGCCCCGAGAGCCCGCCGCCCTCCCTGGCCAGCTCCGCCGACCAGGGCAGCCGCAGGGTCGCCCGGTCCGCCGCCAGGGACACGACGGACAGGCCCAGGGCGAGCACCCAGGGGGCGAAGTTGTCGGAAAGGATCTTGTCTGCCTCGGCAGTGGTCATCGTCATGCCTGGATTGTTCCCGGAGCCCATCGATTTCGGCCCGCCGACCAGCCGATTCGCCTCCAGGCAAAGGAAGTTGCGAAACGGAATTGAACGCACCGCCTGTCCCGCCCGTACCTACAGCCATCCAGGCGCCGCAGTACGAGCTGCCGACCGGCAGCACAGACCCCGTCCCCCAGGAGGTCGAGAAGTTTGAGTCACAAGCGGAATTCGAAGCGCAAGGCCGTGATAGCCGCGGGCGGCGTGGCGGCACTCGGAGCGGCGGCCCTGCTCCTTCCGAACGCCATGGCCTCCCAGGACGGTGGGTCGGACGCGGCTGCTCCGAAGACGTTGAAGGCCGCGGACGCCACGGACCTTGCCGCGCAGCTCCAGAACCTGCTCGGCGACTCCTTCGCCGGCTCGTACTACGACAGCGCCAGCAAGCAGCTCGTCGTCAACGTCGTCAATGTCTCCGGTGACAAGAACAACGTGGTGGTGCAGGCCAAGAAGGCCGGTGCGAAGGTCCGCGAGGTCGACAACAGCACGGCCGAACTGGCCGCCGCCGCGCAGACCCTGAAGGCGAAGGCCACCATCCCCGGCACCGCCTGGGCCGTCGACCCCAGAACGAACCAGATCCTCGTCACCGCCGACACCACGGTCACCGGTGCAAAGTGGAACCGGCTGGAGTCGACCGTGCAGAGCCTCGGCTCGGGCATGGCCACCATCAAGAAGTCCGCCGGCACCTTCAAGACGTTCGTGTCGGGCGGCGACGCCATCTTCGGCGGCGGAGCGCGCTGCTCCCTCGGCTTCAACGTCACCGCGAGCGACGGCTCGCCCGCCTTCCTGACGGCCGGTCACTGCGGTGTCGCCGCCGAGCAGTGGTCCGACTCGCAGAACGGCCAGCCGATCGCCACCGTCGACCAGGCGGTCTTCCCCGGCGACGGCGACTTCTCGCTCGTCAAGTACGACGACGCCACCACCCAGGCGCCCAGCGACGTCAACATCGGCGGCGGCCAGACCGTCCAGATCCTCCAGGCCGCCGAGGCCACGGTCGGCGCGCAGGTGTTCCGGATGGGCAGCACCACCGGTCTGCACGACGGCCAGGTGCTCGGCCTCGACGCCACGGTGAACTACCCGGAGGGCACGGTCACCGGCCTCATCCAGACGGACGTCTGCGCCGAACCCGGCGACAGCGGCGGCTCGTTGTTCACCCGGGACGGCGGCGCGGTCGGCCTCACCTCGGGCGGCAGCGGCGACTGCACCGCGGGCGGCGAGACCTTCTTCCAGCCGGTCACCACCGCGTTGACGGCGACCGGCGCCACCCTCGGTGCCGCGGGCGCCGGAGCCGGTGACCAGGCCGGTGCCGGAGGTGGCGACGCGGTCGGCGGCACCGCCGACCCGTCGGGTGCGGCCGACCCCTCGGCCGACCCCTCGGCCGACCCCTCGGCCGACCCCTCGGCCGACCCCTCGGCCGACCCCTCGGCTTCCGCCGCCGACCCGTCCGCCGCGGCCGGCCAGAACGCCGCGGGCCAGCACACCGGCAAGTCCAAGCACCACAAGAGCCACTCGTACTGACACAGGACCCACTGACCGGTCGGCACCAGCGGTACCGGCCGACGGTGGAACGGTCCGGCCCTCCGGCGGGAGGGTCGGACCGTCCCTTGTCTCCCGCCGTCCACGGCCCGCCCGTCGAGGTCTCCCGCCGTCTACGGTCCGTCCGTCGGCGGCCGGCCGTTCGCCCGCAGCAGCAGGAGCGCCACGTCGTCGATCCGGTCCTCCGCGGCCGCGTAGTTGCGTACGAGGTCGTCGGCCACCTCGTCGAGCGGCTGGTCCCCGATCAGCGACAGGCGCGAGCCCAGTTCGGCGAGGGCGTCCTCGATGTCCACGCCGGGCGACTCGATCAGCCCGTCGGTGTACAGCGCCAGGAGGCAGCCGGGACCGAGGTCGACCTCCGTCGTCGCGTACGTCACGGAGGCGTCGATGCCCAGCAGCGGGCCGCCCGCCAGGTCCAGCACCCGCACCCGCCCGTCCGGCCGGCGCAGCAGCGGCGGCGGGTGGCCCGCGCGGGACATCACCGCCCGCCCCCGCTCCGGGTCCAGCCGCAGGTACAGACAGCTGGCGAACAGTTCGGAGCCGAGGTCGATCAGCATCCGGTTGGTGCTGCCCATGACCTCCTCCGGCGCCTGGCCGACGGCCGTGAACGCCCGTACCGCGGTACGGATCTGGCCCATCAGCCCCGCCGCCGTCACGTTGTGCCCCTGCACGTCCCCGATCACCGCCGCCGCCAGCGGCCGCGCGTCCACCAGGTCGTAGAAGTCACCGCCGATCTCCATGCCCTGGGTGGCGGGCAGATAGCGCGCGGCCGCCTCGATGCCGGCGACGGACGGCAGCGAGCGCGGCAGCAGCGCGTCCTGGAGCCCGTGCGCGAGCTGGTGCTTGGCGTCGTAGCGCAGGGCCCGCTCCAGGGCCTGCGCGATCAGCCCGCCCAGACTGGTCAGCACCGCGCGCTCGTCCGCGGGGAAGGGGTGCGGTTCGGCGTAGGCGAGCACGCAGGTGCCCACCGGCCGGCCGGAGGCGATCAGCGGCAGGTACGCCCAGGCCGCGAATCCGTCGGGGGTCGCCCGCCGGAGCGGGTACAGGTGCTCCAGCTCCTCCCGGGACTCGAAGAACGAGGGCACCCCGGTGTGCAGGGTGTGCGCGCCCGGTGCCCGGGCGGTCAGCGGGATGCCGTCGAAGCGTTCCGCGGTGTGCGCGTCCGGGTAGCCCCGGTGCCCCAGCACCCGCAGCCGGCCCGCCCGCGCGCCCAGCAGCACCAGGGCCCGGCTGCCCACCGCCGGGGCGATCTCGTCGGCGACCAGCTGCACCACGTCCTGCACGCCCGCCGCCTCGGTGAGCGCGCCGGCGAGGCTCAGCATCTGCGAGAGGCTGACCAGGCGCGACGCCGCGTCCCCCGGCCGCGGACCGGCCCGGTTCATCTCCGCCACCGCGCGCGCCCGGCTGATGCGCACGCTCAGCCCGGTCGTGCTCGGGTACAGGCGGAACGACAGCCAGGTCCCCGGCGGGCGCAGCGCCACGAAGGAGGTGGGGTGCTGGCTGAGCAGCGCGGCCCGGTAGCGGTCCTCGTACACCGGGTCGTTGAGCCAGGGCACGGCCGCCCACAGATGGGTGCCGAGGAGTTCGCTGACCGGGACGTCGAGCAGGTCGGCCACCGCCGCGTTCGCGAAGCCGATCCGGCCGTTCAGATCGAGCGAGCACAGCCCGTACGGCAGCCGCGCCACCATGCGCGCCGCCTCCATCGTGCCCAGTACGTCGGCCGCGCCGCCCGCCGCGGACGGCGCCAGCAGCTCGGGCTCCGCACTCGGCGGGCGGCTCTCCTCGGCGGCGCGTTCCAGGCGCAGCGCGAGCCGGTCGCAGGCCGCCGTCAGATGGGTGCGCTCGTAGTCGGACAGCTGCCCGGGGTGCGAGCCGGGCCAGGTCACGTACAGCGCTCCGTACACCGTGGACGCGGTCGCCACCGGCAGTGCGGCCAGCGCGAAGGGGTAGGGCAGGATCACCGAGATCCGCGGATAGCGGCGGGCCATCTCCTGCTCGCCGCCGACCCAGACCAGCCGCCGTTCGCGCGCCGCCTCCGCGACGGGGATCGGCGCGTTCAGTCCCACCCGCTGCCAGGGCGCCGCGAAGGCCCGCGGCAGTCCCGCGGTCACCGCGATCTCCAGCACGGGTTCGTCGGGCGTGCGCAGGTACAGCGCGCCGGAGTGCGCGTGGACGTCGTCCATCAGCGCGGTCAGCGCGAGCGAGAGCAGGGGACGGCCGACCGGCGTCCGGGCACCGGCCGGTGCCTGCTCGGATCTCTGCCCGTTGGACACGGCGACCACCTCCTTGCCCGGCCGCGCAGGTCCCAGGGATCAAATCTGCCCCCTGCGCGCCGGACGCGCACGGTGAAGGGCTGTCACCAGGTCACGACGCCGAAAGAGAGCATGAAGTTATGTTCGATATTTTCCGAACGGGCGGATTTCCCGGACGGGTGGCGGCCGTGGAACGCTCCGGGCGGTCACAGGGGCTGCGCAGGGGCCAGATACGCGCTGTAATTACGGACGTGGTCAGTGTGGGCGATGCGGGACGCGGAACGCGATCGATGCGTGCCGAACTTGCCCTCAAATCGATCGCTGCGGACCTCGACTCGCCGGTTCGGATGCACCACGCGCTCGAACAGGTGCTGGTATTCGCGGGTGCGGCGCTGGCCGTCGTCTACGCGCCGGACGGCGACGACGGCAGTCTGCTCTGCCTGGTGGACTCGGCCGGTGTGCCGCGGACACTGTACGGGCTGCGCGAGAGCTACCACATCTCCGGCCGCTCCCCGGTCGCGAGCGCCCACCGCAGCGGGCGGCCCGTGTGGCTCGGCCCCGCGGAGCTCGGCGAGTGCCCCGAGTTCCGGTTCACGCCCTCGCCCGGCGTCCCCGACTTCTTCGTGGCGGCGCTGCCCGTGCCCGGGGCCGGCGGAGGGTGCCTGCTGGCCGTCAGCGAGCGCCCCGGCGGCTTCGGCGCCGAGGAACGCGAGTGTCTCGCGCTGATCGCCGAGGCCGTCGCCGCGCCCGCCCCGGCCGGGACACCCGTGGGGGAGGAGCTCGCGCCGCACGCGTTCAGTCTCGCCATGGACACCGGCCGGGTGGAGGTGGACGACGGCATCCTGGACGCCTTCGGGCTGCCCCGGGACGGCTTCGACGGCAAGGTCGAGACCCTGCTGGGGCGCACCGTCCCGGAGGACCTGCCCTCACTGATGTCCGTCGTGGAGGTCGACCACCTGTCCATCGGCGACCGCGAACTGGAGTTCCGCGTCGTGCAGCCCGCGGGCCCGCCGCGGTGGCTCCGGCTGCGCGGCCGCCTGCTGCCGGGCGGCGAGGGCCGCCCGCCCCGGCTCGTGGGCACCGTCGAGGACGCCTCGGGTCCGGGCTCCGAGGTCACCGACGTGACCCGGGTGCAGCGCCTGGCGGCCGCGCTGGCCACCGCCGGCACCGTCCGCGACGTCAGCCAGGCCGTGGTCACCGCCCTGCGCAAGCCGCTGCGGGCCGACCGGATCGCGCTCGCCGAACTGGAGGGCGACCGGCTCGTCGTCGCCGTCCTCGACCCGCCCGCCCAGGAGGCCTGGCCCGAGCTGTGGCGCCAGGAGTGGCGAACCGAATGGCCCGAGGCGCCGGTGCGCTCGATGCCCACCCTCGCCGCCGCCCTGCGCGAGGGCCGCGCCCAGATCTGGCCCGTCGGCGCCGACCTGGAACCCGCCCTCGCCGAGGTCGGCCCCGGCGGCCTGGCCGTGCTGCCGCTGATCGCCGGCGGCCGGACGGCGGGCGCCTGCCTGATCGGCTGGGAGTCCCCGCACGACTTCGGCCCCGAGGAACGCACCCTGCTCACCGCCTCCGCCGGACTCGTCGGCCAGGCCCTGATGCGCGCGCACGCCTTCGACGCCGAGCACGAGCTGATCGGCATGCTCCAGCGCCAGCTCCTGCCGCGCCGGCTGCCGAAGCTGCCCGGCGGGGTCGCCATCGCCCGCTATCTGCCCACCACCGCCGGACTGGAGCTCGGCGGCGACTGGTACGACGTGATCCCCCTGGCCGACAACCACGTCGCCCTCGTCATCGGCGACGTCCAGGGCCACAACGCGGGCGCGGCCACCCTCATGGGCCAGATGCGCACGGCCCTGCGCGCGTACGCCGCCGAGGGGCACACCCCGGACGTGGTGGTCTCGCACGCCAACCGGCTGCTGATGGAGATGGAGACCGACCTCTTCGCCACCTGCTGCTATGTCGACGTCGACATGGAGGAGGGCTCCGCCTGGTGTGTGCGCGCCGGGCACCTGCCGCCGGTGCTGCTGTACCCGGACGGCAGCACGGAGATCGCGGAGGCCGACGGCGGCCCGCCCCTCGGCGTGATGGCCCAGGCCGACTTCCCGATGACGCCGCTGCGGCTCCAGCCCGGCACGCTGATCGCCCTGACCACCGACGGTCTGGTGGAGTCGCCCGAGATCGACATCGACACCGGCATGGAGGGCTTCGCCCACGAACTGTCCGGTTCCGACCCCGCCGACCTCGGCCTGGTCGCCGACGCGCTGCTCGGCAACGCCCGCCGCAACGACGACATCGCCCTGCTCCTCATGCGCTACGACGGCATGGACGTCCGCCCGCTGCGCGAGAGCTGGACGGTCTGGCGGGTCCCCGAGGCGGTCCGGCACGCCCGCCGCTTCACCCGGCGCACCCTGCGCACCTGGGGCGTGTCCGCGGGCAGCATCGACACCGTCCTGCTGGTGGTCTCCGAACTCGTCACCAACGCCATGGTCCACACCGACGGCAAGGTCCGCCTCGACCTCACGCTCGTCAACCACCGTATGCGGGTCAGCGTCTTCGACGTCTCGCCCCGCGCGCCCATGAAGCCCACCAGCATCGGCTGGGAGGCCACGGGCGGCCGGGGCATCCTGCTCGTCGAGGCCGTGTCGGAGGCCTGGGGGACGGTGCCCGTCAGCGGCGGCAAACAGGTGTGGTGCGAGCTCTTGCTGTCCGACTGACCACTGCGGGACGGGGCCGTACGCGGGGGCCGGCTGCTTCAGCCGTGGAGGTGCTGGGCGTGCAGGACGCGTGGGGCCGCGCGACCGCTCGGCGGCGCCGGACGGGAGCGGCGGTTGAAGTCCAGGGCGATGTCCAGCGCGAGGAAGTTCCGGCCCAGGCCGGTCCGGGCACGCAGCAGGATGCGGTGCTCGGCGACCGGTACCGCCTCGGGCAGCCGGAGGTTCCAGGTCTGGCGCCAGGGTCCGGCAGGTGGTCTGGGGTCGCCCGGCAGGCTCGCGCCGACGCCTTCCAGCAGGTCGGGCAGCCGGTAGTTCCGGTCGAGCATCTTCACGGGGCCGAACTTCATGACCACGTTGCAGGTGACCCGGGTCAGGTCGACCGACTCCTTGAGGTGGCCGTTCATCTCCCACGAGACCTGGTGTCCCAGCCACGGCCGGGCCGGGGTCCAGGTGATGTCGAGGCGGTCCAGGACGTAGGTGGCGTCGCTGACGTCCTCCACCAGGTGGATGCTCATGTCGCTCCTCGCCCGTTCGCTGGACGGGCAAATGGGAGGCAGCCACGTCCCGCATGTACCCCGCACGCCCGGCGTGGGGCGCGCGGGGTGCACACGGGACGTGGCTGACGGAGAATGGTGAGCAGTGGGACCCCGGCCCGATTCCGGCGGGCCGGGGGCCTCACTGCGTGGGCCGCGTCCTACCAGTCGCCGTCGCCGTCGCCGCCGCGGTCACCGCCGCCGTAGCCGCCGCCGAACCCGCCGCCGTAGCCGCCGCCGAACCCGCCGTCGTAGCCGTCGTAGCCCCGGACCACCCGGAAGCTGGCCACGACGCCGTGCTTGACCTCGATGCCCTCGACGTGGCCCGGCCGCACGCCGGAGGCGGAGCTGCGCGGGCCGACCGTGGCGATGGGGGCGCCGTTGTCGCAGACCGCGCCGCGGAAGATCTCGACGGTGCGACGCGTGTCGTTGTTGATGTTCAGGCTCCGGGCGCCGAGGCCGCTGAGGACGGTCACGCACTCGCCGGCGCGGGCCGAGTACGACCGCTCGTTGATCTCGATGCGGCCCTCGTAGTAGCGGTGGCCGCCGCCGCCGCGGCCCTCGTTGCCCTTGCCCTCGTTGCCCTTGCCGTTGTTGTTGTTGCCGCCGCTGCCACCGTCGGTGACGGCGGCGGCGACGGCCGGCGCCTGCTGAAGCGCCGGAGCGGAAGCGGCCGAAGCGTAGGTGATGCCGGTTGCGGCCAGAGCCGCCGCCGCGGAAACAGCCGCGGTGATCACCGTGGAACGAAGCTCCATGTCGCAATCTCCTGTCTCAGGGTGGCCGGCCCGTCAGCCGGCTCGTGGATGAACTTACCCACACCGGTCATATCAGTCATATCGAAAGACCGGCAGGGGAGCGCCAAACGAGGCATTTATGGCCTCGGTTGAGAGCCTGATGAGTTGTCATATCGCCGTAAAATCAGGCAGATTGACACACCATTGGTCCTTCTGATGGATCTTCTGACGCCTGCTCATCCCGCGACGTCGGCGTGTCGCTGTGGGCGCGGTGCGGCGAACCGTGTTAGCTAGGGGTCGACCGCACCGAAACCCGCTGGTCGCACGGCCCGGGGGAAGGTCGCGGCGCGGATGTGGGCGGACCTCGGGGCGACCCGCGTGCCCGACGGTGACGGGGCAACAACTTCGGTACGGGAAAGCCAAGTTGTGAAATGCGCCGCGGTGGCGACAGCGCGAAGACCCCGACCTCAGCCGTTCGCTGGTGACGGGGTCCTCGGGTATCTCGGGCAGGCCCTAGGAGTGGGCGGGGGCCTGGACGTCCTCGTGCAGGTGGACGATCAGCCATGCGCCGCTGTCGGTGTCGCGGCGCAGGAGCGCGGTGTTGCGCACCAGCTCCGGCGGGGCGGCACGGAAGTCGACGCGCAGCCAGTAGCGGGCCACGGCCAGGTCCGTGAAGACGTCGATGACCTGGTCGTACGCCGTCAGCGCGACTTCGGCGGGGCCGGCTTCGGCCGTGGGGCGGCCGTCCCGGACCCGGTCCAGATCGGTCTTCCCGCACAGCAGCCCGGGGGTCGCGGAGTCCCAGATGGTGGCCTCGGGATCCAGGAAGGCGTCGATGCGCTCGCGGTCGCCCGCGGTGTAGGCCCCGTACATGCCGGAGACCACCGCCCAGACGGCGGCGAGGTCGGCGGGCGTGCCGCCGGGGCGTGCGCCCACGGGTGCGGGTCGAGCGGTGGGGGGCGGTGAAGCGGGCATGGCTGGGTCCTCCGGGTGCGTGATGGTGGGTGAGGGGGGTTGGACGGGGGCGCTCCTGAGCCTGCGTCAGCGGCGTCGTCGAGCGGCCCCGGCCGGTGCCGGCGACCGGTGGTGCGGTTCGTGCGGCGACGGACGGCGGGTGAACAGGACCTCGCCCGGCGGCACTTGTGGATCGGACGACTCTCCACGACGGACACTTCGTCGTCGGTCCGACCCGCGGGACGTGCCCCTCTCCGATCGGCCGGACCTGTGGCGGGGAGGACCGGCGGCGCGGACGGCGGCGCCGGTCCTCCCCACGGTGCCGGTCGGCCGGGTGCGGCGGCGGAACCGGCTGTCAGGGGGCGGAATCGGGTGTCAGGGGAGGGCGGAATCGGGTGTCACGGGAGGGCGTTCCGGCTGTCAGGGGAGTACGAGCAGGTCGCGGTCGGTGCGGTTGAGGCGCTCGCCGCCGTCCTCGGTGCACAGCACGATGTCCTCGATCCGGGCCCCGTAGCGGTCCGGGAGGTAGATGCCGGGCTCGATGGAGAAGGCCATGCCGGGCTCCAGCGGCCGCCGACTGCCGGACACGATGTACGGCTCCTCGTGGCTCTCCACGCCGATGCCGTGCCCGGTGCGGTGCACGAAGTACGCGCCGTAGCCGGCGTCGGCGATGATGTCCCGGCCGACGGCGTCCAGTTGCTCGGCCGTGATGCCCGGCCGTACCGCGTCGGTCTGGGCCCGCTGGGCGCGCAGCAGCACCTCGTACAGCCGCCGGAACTCCTCGGGCGGCTCGCCCACCACGTACACGCGGGTGGAGTCGGAGCAGTAGCCCTGGCGCGTGGTGCCGCCGATGTCGACCACCACCGGGTCGCCCGGCCGGATCACCCGGTCGGACAGTTCGTGGTGCGGGCTGGCGCTGTTGGGCCCGGAACCGACGATCACGAAGTCGACCCGGACATGGCCCTCGACGACGATCGCGTCGGCGATGTCCCGGCCGACCTCGCGCTCGGTGCGTCCGGCCCGCAGCCATTCGCCCATGCGCGCGTGCACGCGGTCGATGGCCGCCCCGGCCTCCCGCAGGGCCGCTGCCTCCTGCGGGGTCTTGCGCATCCGCAGTTCGTTCAGCACGCCGCCGGCGAGTTCCTGCCGGGCGCCGGGCAGGGCGTCGCGGAACGCGATCGTCTTCTCCGCCCACATATGGTTGTCGACGCCGACCCTGGCGGTCCCGGCCGGCAGCCGGGCCGCGACCAGGGCGTAGGGGTCGTCGGTCTCGTCCCAGCCGGTGATCTCGATGCCCAGACCGCCGGCCGGCGAGGCCTGCGCGGCGGGCTTCTCCAACGCCGGTACCAGCAGGAACGGGTCGCCCTCGACCGGGAGGACCAGGCAGGTCAGGCGCTCCAGCGGCAGGGCGTCGTATCCGGTCAGGTAGCGCAGATCCGCGCCGGGGGAGATCAGCAGCGCGTCCAGCCCGGCGGCGGCCGTGGCCGCGCGGGCGGCCCGGAGGCGGTCGGCCGGCTGAGGGTCCGGGCCGGGCCCGGCGGTGTCGGTTCGGTCCTGCATCACATCTCCGTGGGTGGGGGGAGGTCGGGGCGGAGCGGTCGCCCGGTCCGCGGCCGGTCGGGTACGGCGGGGCCGCGGTGGGAGACTCCGCCCGGGGCCGGTCGGGCACGGTGGGGCCGCGGCGGCAGGCTCCGACCGGGGTCGACGGGAGTTCGCCCGGCGGCCGGGTGCCGTGCGGAAGGTTCCTGAGTCCCGGTCAGGCCGCCGCCGGGTAGAGGCGGCAGGCGACGCCGTCGTCGCTCAGCAGCGGCACCTCGCGGTCGCAGCCGTCGAAGGCGCGCGGGCAGCGCGGGTGGAAGCGGCAGCCGCTCGGCGGGGCTGCCGGGTCGGGGATGTCGCCGGGGAGCTCGGCGGGCAGCAGACCGGCGCCGTCGGGCTGCGGGATGGCGGCCAGCAGGGCCTGGGTGTACGGGTGGCGCGGGTTGTCCCAGACCTCGGCGGTGATCCCGGTCTCCACGATCTGCCCGAGGTACATCACCGCGATGCGGTCGGCGATGAGGCGCACGACGGACAGGTCGTGGCTGATGAAGAGCAGGCCGGCGCCCGACTCCACGGCCAGCGACCGCATCAGCCTGGCCACATGGAGCTGGGCGGAGGCGTCCAGCGCGGAGATCGGTTCGTCGGCGACCAGCAGCCGGGGCCGGGCGGCGAGCGCGCGGGCGATGGCGATGCGCTGCCGCTGGCCACCGGAGAACTCCTGCGCGTAGCGCGTCGCGGCGTCCGCGGGGAGGCCGACCCGGGTGAGGAGGTCCTCCGGGGTGGCGCCGTCGACGTCCTCGCCGCGCCCGGCCGCCGTACGGATGCCGTCGGCGATCTGCGCGCCCACCCGGCGGCGGGGGTTGAGCGATCCGTACGGGTCCTGGAAGACCATTTGAATGGACGTCAGCGCGGGGTCGCGGCGGCGCACCCCCAGCGGGCGCACCGGCGTGCCGTCGAAGGAGATCGAGCCCTCCTCGGACGGGGTGAGCCCGCACACCGCGCGGGCCAGCGTCGACTTGCCGCAGCCCGACTCGCCGACCAGCCCGACGACCTCCCCGGCCCGTACCTCCAGGCTGACCCCGGCGACCGCCCGGGTCGGCGGGGCGCCGGGCCGGCGGTACTGGACGACCAGGTCGTCGACGCTGAGCAGGGCCCCTCGGTCCGGTTGCCGGGTCATACGGTGCTCCTTCCGGGGAGCGCGTCCAGGAGCGTACGGGTGTACTCGTGGTGGGGTTCGGTGAGGACCCGGCCGCGCGGGCCGGTCTCGACGACGCGGCCGTGCCGCATCACGCTGACCTCGTCGGCGATCGCGGACATCACGCCCAGGTCGTGGGTGACCAGCAGCACGGCGAGGCCGAGGTCGTCGCAGAGCCCGCGCAGCAGCCGCAGCACACCGGCCTGGACTGTGACGTCGAGCGCGGTGGTCGGCTCGTCGGCGATCAGCACCTTGGGCTCGCAGGCCAGCGCGATCGCGATCGCGATGCGCTGCCGCATGCCGCCGGAGAACTGGTGCGGGTAACGGCCGAGCGCCTCGAGCGGGTTGGGGATGCGGACCTGTCCGAGCAGCTCGGCGGCGCGCGCCCGGGCCGCCTTGCGGTCCAGTTTCAGGTGGTGGCGCAGATGGTCGGTGAGCTGGCGCCCGATGGTGAGCATGGGGTGCAGGCTGGTGGAGGGGTCCTGGAACATCATGCTGACCGCGCGGCCGCGCAGCGCGCCGAGCTGACGGGGCGGCAGGGTCAGCAGATCGGTGCCCTCGAACGCGATCCGCCCGGTGGTGCGGGCGCCGGGCGGCAGCAGACCGAGGACGGCGAAGCCCGTCATGGTCTTGCCGGAGCCGCTCTCCCCGGCCAGGCCGTGGATGCGGCCGGGCCGGAGCGTGAGGTCGACACCGTGCAGGATGCGCTTGGTGCCGTCCTCGGCGGGGAGGTCGAGCGTGAGCCCGGAGATCTCCAGCACGGCGGCGCCCTTCTCGGCGGTCCCGCCGCCGGTCGCCGCAATCCCGCCTTCGTTCGCCGCAGTTCCGCTGTCGGCCGCCGCAATCCCGCTGTCGGCCGCCGCGGTCCCGCCGCCGGCCTCTTCGGGGGTTTCGGTGGTGGTCACGCCACACGCTCCTTCTCCGCGCCGATGGTCCGCGCGGTGCTGGGGTCCAGCGCGTCCCGCAACGCGTCGCCGAGGAAGTTGAAGGCCAGGACGACCGTCAGGATGGCCAGGCCCGGGAAGACGCCCATCCACCACATGTCGAACTGCTGGGTGCCGGACGCGACCATCGCACCCCACTCGGCCGTTGGCGGCTTGGCGCCCAGCCCGAGGAAGGACAGCCCGGACAGCAGCAGCGTCGCGGTGCCGATGTCGAGCGTGGCCAGCACGAGCAGCGGCCCGAGCACGTTGGGCAGGACGTCCACGCGCAGCGAGTGCCAGGCGGAGAAGCCCAGCAGCCGTCCGCTGAGGACGAACTCGCGGTTGCGCAGGCCCATGACCAGTCCACGGGTGACGCGGGCGTACGAGGGCCAGGCGACCACGAGGACGGCCAGCACCGCGTTCTCCAGGCTCGCGCCCAGCGCGGCGGCGACGACCATCGCCAGGATGACGGTGGGGAAGGCGAACACCAGGTCCGCGACCCGCATCACGGTCTCGTCCACCCAGCGTCCGAAGAACCCGGCGCAGGCGCCGAGCAGTCCGCCGATCAGCAGGGACAGGGTCACCAGCAGCAGCGCCAGCGGAATGGACATCCGGGCGCCGTACAGCACCCTGCTCAGCACGTCCCGGCCCAGCTCGTCGGTGCCGAACCAGTGCCCGGCGCCGGGGGAGGCCAGCCGGGGCAGGTCCTGCGCCAGCGGGTCGTGCGGGGCGAGCAGCGGCGCGGCCAGCACGACGACCAGCCAGCCGGCCGCGACCAGACCCCCGCAGACCGCCAGCGGTCTGCGCCAGGCGCGGGGCAGCCGTCGCAACAGGTTGAGTCTCACTGCACCCTCACCCTCGGGTCGATCAGGCCGTACAGCACGTCCACGGCGAGGTTCACGGTCAGGTACACGATGCCGACGACCAGTCCGACGCCCATGACGGCCGGCAGGTCGAGGGTGGTCGCGCTGCGGTAGGCGTACGCGCCCAGACCCGGCCAGGCGAAGATCGACTCCACCAGGACCGTGCCCGACAGCAGCGCTCCGAACGCCAGTCCGGCGACCGTGATGACCGGTACGAGGGCCGCCCGCAGCACGTAATGGAAGAGCACCGTCCGACCGGGCAGGCCCTTGGCCCGCGCGGCCCGGACGTAGTCCTGGCCCAGCACTTCGAGGACGGCGGACCGGGTGAACCGGGTGAGCAGACCGACGGTGTACGCGGTGAGCACCAGCGCCGGGAGCATCAGATGGCCGACCGCGCTCCAGAACACCGGCCACTGCCCCGCGAGGGCGGCGTCGACCGTGTACAGGCCGGTGACGTCCGGTGGAGGTGCGAACTCCGGCGCGATGCGGCCGCTGCCCGGCGCGATGCCGAACTTGTAGAAGAAGAGGTAGAAGGCGAGCAGCGCCAGCCAGAAGGTCGGCACCGACACCCCCAGCAGGCTGACCACCCGCAGCAACTGGTCGGTGAACCGGTCCCGGCGCAGGGCCGCGACGACGCCGAAGGCCACGCCCACGACCAGCGAGACGACGATCGCGGCGCCGGCCAGTTCGAGGGTGGCCGGGACGGCGGTGCCCAGGTCCGTCAGCACCGGCTGGTGGCTCTGCTGGGACTCGCCCAGGTCGCCGTGGAAGAGGTTGCCGAGGTAGGTCGCGTACTGGACCGGCAGCGGCTTGTCGAGGCCGTGCTGGTGCCGGAACTGGGCGACGATCGCCGGGTCGCCGATCGCCCGCTGGCCCAGGTTGGCGGCCGCAGGGTCGCCCGGGACGAGATTGGTGAGGACGAACGTCACCAGGGTCACGCCGAGCGCCAGCAGCGCGGCGGTCAGGGTCCGGCGGAGCAGGAATCGGGCCAGCGGGTGGCGCCGGAGCAGCCCGGCGCGGGGCCCGCGGGCGGGCGGCCGAAGCCGCCCGCCCGTTGCCTCACTTGCTGCCGAGCGCGGCGACATCGATCGTCCACACGGGGTTGTAGGCGATGCCGGTGACCGACGCGGCGGAGACCGTGTTCCGGCTGGGCTGCATCAGCGGGATGAAGGGACCGCCGGCGTTCAGCCTGGTCTGGATCTCCTCGTACTGCGTCTTGCGGGTGTCGTCGCCGATCGTGGTGGCGGCCTTCTCGCCGAGCGCCGTCAGCTCGTTGTCCGCGCCGGCCTTCCAGCCCGCCCGCAGGCCGACCAGGTTGCCGGGCAGGAAGACCAGGTAGTCGCTGGGGTCCGGGTAGTCCGGGCCCCAGTACCAAAGGCCCGCCTGCTCCTTGCCGTTGCGGTAGTTGTCCAGTTCGGTGGTGGTCGGCGCGGGGGCGAGGGTCACGTCGATGCCGACCTCCTTCAGCTGCGCCTGGATCCGCTCGGCCAGCGTCTGGAGCGACAGGCCGTCGACGGTCAGGTCGCTGGGGTAGCCGAGGGTCACCGAGGGCTTCGCGATCCCGCTGGCCTTCAGCGCCGCCTTGGCCCCGGCCAGGTCGCGGCCGGCGGCCTGCGAGGCGGGCAGCGCCCCGAGGAAGTTGGACGGGATGACGCCGGCGGGCTGGACCGAGCCGGCGCCGCCGAGCGTGAGCAGACCCTTGTAGTCGATGCCCTTGCGCACGGCCTCCACGAACTTGGCGTTGGCGGTCACGCTGCTGACCTTGGTGTCCTGGTTGAGCAGCAGGAAGATCACGTCCGAGGACGCGCCGCTGCTCACCTTCAGTCCGCCGCCCAGCCCCTTGACCTGGTCGGAGGTCAGGTCGAGGGCCACCTGGCTGTCGCCGCGCTGCACGTTGAGCTTCTGGGTGGGCGCCTGGACGTTACGGATGACGATCTTGTCGTACGTGGGCTTGGCGGCGCCGTTGTACTTGGGGTTCTTCGTCAGGACGACCTGGGTGTTGGTGTTGAAGGAGGACAGCGTGTACGGGCCCGAGCCGGCCGAGGCGCTGTTGAGGTACTTCTCCGCCGCGTCGGACGCGGTCGCGGATCCGCCGTGCGCCTGGACCGTCTTGGCGTTCACGATGCCGAGAGCGGGGTTGGGCAGGATGAAGGGCAGCGCCGGGTTCGACTTCGCGGAGACGAGGGTGACGGTGGAGGCGTCCGTCTTGGTCACCGTGACGCCGTCGAGCAGGAACGACGGGTTGCCCTTGAGCGCGATCACGCGGTTGAGGGAGAACACCACGTCGTCCGCGGTGACCGCGCTGCCGTCCGAGAACTTCGCGCCGGCCCGCAGGTGCAGGGTCAGGGTCCTGCCGTCCGCGGACTGCTCGTACGAGGAGGCCAGCCCCGGTATCGGCTTCGTGACATCGTTGCCTTCGAAGGTGAGCAGCGTCTCGTACAGAGCCTTGTCCACGATCTGCCCGGTCGGCTCGAACTCACGGCCCGGGTCAGCGGTCTTCAGGTTGAACGAGGTGTCGACCACCAGCGTCTTGCCGCCACCGGACGACGATCCGGTCGTGCTCCCGGCGCCGGAGCAGGCGGTGAGGGCGAGCGCCGCGACGGCGACGAGCGAGAGCGCCGCGGGGTACGACCCGGTGCTGAATCTGGACATGCGAGCCTCCGGAAACAGGGCAAAGGGGAAGGAAGTTGTGACGAGAGTCAATGGCTGCTGGGCGGAGTCCCTGGACGTTTCACCGCTAGGGTTGGGTGAAACTAACCAGCGTTTTCGGCCACTGTGGCGAGCGTGAGACGAAAATCAGCAGAACGGCGTGATCATGAAAGATCTGTCTACTTCGGACGCTCAGGGCGAGCGGCGGTCTGGACGGATCGGCATCGGGCTCGCCCTAGACGCGGTGCATTTCAAGATCCTTGACGTCCTGCGTTCACATGGACGCCTGTCCATGGCCGCCCTCGCCGAGCGCGTCGGCGTCTCCCGCGCGAACGCCTACACCCGCGTCGAGGCCCTGCGCGCGGACGGGGTGATCAGCGGGTTCAGCGCCCGCGTCGACTACTCCAGGGTCGGCCTGGAGATCTGCGCCCTGATCTTCGTCACCGTGCGCCAGGAGCTGTGGAAGCAGTTCCGCGCCGCGCTGGCCCAGATGCCGGAGGTGGAGTACTGCGCCGTCACCACCGGCGAGCACGACGCCATGATCCAGATCCGGGTGGCCGACGTCGCCGCCGTGCACCGGGTGGTCACCGACAAGCTGTCCAACATTCCCGCGGTACGCGCCACCGAGACCGTCATCGTCCTGGACGAGGTGCTCCGCCGCCCCTACGTCCTGCCCCCCGCTTCCCAGGGCGCCGAACCGCTTCCCGTGCCCGCTCCGGGTACTCCCGGCGCGAGTCAGTTCGGCATGACCCGCTTCATCCGGGCGGCCGACGGCCGCCCCGGCCTCCGGGGGGACGCCGACCAGGAGGACTGACCGGCTGTCGGGGGCGCTGCGCACCCGGTGGCCGGCGGCCACACTTGTACACGAATGGGCGTTTGGTTACGCGAATGGATGTTTGGTCCGGATGTGGCCGGGCACTCGACGGGGTGCGGAGGACGGGTGAAGGCCGTCCCCGGGACTGTCGTCAGAAGGAATGTGAAGTGTCGTGACCTCGCACACCGCCATGGACACCCCGAACAGCACGGACATCGCGAACACCATGGAGAACGCGGCGGGCCGCCCGTCCGAGACGGGCTGGGCGCGGGCCCGGCGGCTGCGGAACCAGCCGGTGATGCGGACGTGCGTCCCGGCCGTCGAGGACCGCGGCGGCGCTGCCGTACGGCAGCCGGGACCGGACGGGAACATCGTGAGGGGCGAGGACTAGAGACCGCAGGCCGGGTGGGGAAGCCGGGGGGTTTGCCGCCCCCCGGCAAGCCCCCCGGCGTCTGCGTTGCGTGGGCCGGACCCGGGTCCGGAGGCCGGTCGGCCTCCGGACGGGTTCAGCGCGTCTTGGCCAGGAGGTCGAGGACCTCGGCCGTCGTGCCGGTCTCGCCGAGCCGGGGGAAGATCCGCGCGACGCTGCCGCGGTGCGCCTCGGGGTCCATGTCGCTCATCGCGTCGGTGACGAGGGTGACGTGGTAGCCGTGCTCGTGGGCGGCGCGGGCGGTGGACTCGACGCCGATGCTGGTGGCGATGCCGGTCAGCACGATCTGGGTGACCCCGCGACGGCGCAGCTGCACATCGAGGTCGGTGCCGTGGAAGGCGCCCCAGTTGTGCTTGGTGACGGTGATGTCGCCGGAGTGCCCGGCCAGCTCGGGGACGATCACGTCCCAGCCCTCCGGCCGGGTGCCGCCGGGACGCCCGGCCTCGGTGCGGCCCGGCACGAGGTCCGCGCCGTCGGCGGCGAAGGACACCCGGACCAGGACGACGGGCAGGTCCTGGGCGCGGAAGGCGTCGGCGAGCTCCACCGTGCGGGCGACGACCTCGGCGCCGCTGTACGGCTGCGTGGGGGCGGCGACGATGCCCGCCTGGAGGTCGATGACGACGAGGGCGGTGCGCGGGTCGAGGGCGGTGAGTGCCATGAGGGTCAGACCTTTCGGGTGGTTCGGGTGGTTCGGGTGTCCCGGGTGTCCCGGGGGGTGAGGGTGCTCAGGGAGCGGTCGGTGAGGCTGGCCACCAGCAGCAGCACGGACCCGCAGAGCATGAACACGGCGAGATCGTGCAGCCCGGGGGTGTCGGCGCGACGAGGGAAGAAGGCCGCGTCGGCGGCGGAGGCGGCCAGCGCGCCGAGGTACATGAAGGTGCGCAGCAGCCCGGCGGCGGAGGCGATCCGCGCGGGCTCGGCCTGCCGGTACAGGGCGGTCTGGTTGGCGAGCCCGATCAGCCCCTGCGGTACGCCCATCACGGCGCCCGTCAGCAGCAGGACCCACAGCGCGCTGCCGGAACCCACCAGCAGCAGCGCCGCGCACCCGGTGATCTGCACGAGCGATCCCACGACCAGCTTGCTCCGTACGGCCTCGCGGCGTCCGGTCAGGGTGGAGACGGCGAGCGCGCTCGCCGACAGCGGCAGCAGCACCAGCCCCGCGGTGGACGTGGTCAGGCCGCGCCCCTCCTCCAGCCACAGGGTGAAGCCGTACAGATAGGCGTACGACGTCGTGTAGCCGAGGAACTGGCGCAGATAGGTGGCGATCAGCGGAAGGTTGCCGCCGAGGACGCGGACGTCGACGAACGGGTCCGGCACCCGCAGTTCCCGGGCCACGAAGGCGACGGCGGCGACGGCGCTGAGCACCGGCAGATACCAGCGTTCGGCGCCGGGGTTCATCAGGAACAGCATCAGCGCGATCAGCGTGACGGCGAACAGGACCATGCCGGGCGGGTCGACGCCGGGCCGGTCGCCCGCCGGGCGCCGGGTCCGCGGCAGCCGCCGCGCGCCGAGCACCAGACAGGCGGCCGCCAGCGGCACATTGACGGTGAAGACGGCCCGCCAGCCGTCCAGGCCGATCAGGATCCCGCCGAGGGTGGGCCCGACGACGGCGACCGTCTGCGCGGCGACGGCCAGCGCGGTCAGCACCCCGGCCGGGCTGTCCTGCCCGGTGCGTTCGGCCTCGCTGCGGGTGAGCTGCATGGCCGCCGGATACGCGGCCGACGTGCCGAACCCCAGCAGCACCCGGGCGGCGATCAGCGTGCCCAGGGTCGGCGCGAGGGCGCCGAGCAGACCGGCGACCCCGACCAGACCGGTCCCGGCGAGGTAGAGGCGGCGCGGCCCGTACATGTCGACGAGCCGTCCGATGACCGGCTGCCCGACGGCGGTGGCCAGATAGAGCGCCGACACCAGCCACACGGTCTGCGACGGCGGGGCCCCGAAGGCGATCCCGATCGGCACCAGCGCGACCGCGATCATCGAGGAATTGATCGGGTTGAGTACGGAGCCCAGCACCATCGGGGCGATCAGCCGCCGGTCGAAGGCGTCGGGGGCGGGGCCGGCCGCCGTGGCCGGGCCGCGCCGGGAGAGTCGCGGTATCACTGCTCGGTGAGCCGGTCCATCAGGGCGAACGCGGTCAGGACCGTGCGGCGCTCGTCCTCCGTGAACCGGTCCTCGAACGCGCGCGCCAGCCATTCGGCCCGCACCCGCCGGTTGCCCTCGACCCGCTCGCGCCCCGCGTCGGTCAGCGTGACCAGCTGGCGGCGGCCGTCGTCGGGGTCGGGGTTGCGCCGGATCAGACCGTGCCGGTCCAGCGCCGCGAGCGTGGTCGCCATCGACTGCGGCCGGACCCCCTCGGCGGCCGCCAGCGCGCTCGCCGTGGCGGCCCCGTGCTTGCCGACCAGGGTGAGGGCGGACTCCTGGGAGGGAGTGAGCTCCTCGTCCTCGGCGACCTCCCTGATCCGCCGGCGCAGCCGGCTGAACACCACCCGCAGATCACGTGCGGCACGGGCGGCGGACTCGGACACGCCGTCGGGCGGTCCGGGCGCTTCGGCGGCTTCCGGAATGGGCTGCTCCATGGGTTCACCGTAAAACTTGCCGACGCAAACTGTCCAGTTTCAACTGAACAGTTTTATCTGTAGATCTCCTGTGGGTGGTCCGTGTCGGTGGTCCGTGTCGGTGGAGCGTCGGCAGATCGTCCGCGCGTCGTCGGCAGATCACCCGCGCACGGTCCGCAGAGCGTCCGCGGACGGCCCGAGCGGCGCGGGCGTCGTACGCTGAGGCCGTGCGTCTGCTGCTGACCACCGACACCCACCTGCCCCGGCGTGCCAAGGAGCTGCCCGCCCCGCTCCTCGCCGAACTCCCGCGCGCCGATGTCGTCCTGCACGCCGGGGACTGGGTCGACACGGACACCCTCGACCTGCTGGAGAGCCGCAGCCGCGCGGTCGTCGGCGTGTACGGCAACAACGACGGCCCGGACCTGCGCGCCCGCCTCCCCGAGGTGGCGTACGCCGAACTCGGCGGCCTGCGCTTCGGTGTCGTCCACGAGACGGGCCCCGCCCAGGGCCGGGAGGCCCGCTGCGCCGCCCGCTTCCCCGACCTCGACGTCCTGGTCTTCGGCCACAGCCACATCCCCTGGGACACCACCGCCGTCGGCGGACTGCGCCTGCTCAACCCCGGATCGCCGACCGACCGCCGACGTCAGCCCCACTGCACGTACATGACCGCCACCGTGGCCGACGGCGAGCTCACCGACGTGGTCCTGCACCGGCTGCCCCCGCGCTGACGCCGTACGCGGCGACCGTGTGCACCCGGGACCGGACACCCGCGCCCCGGCCCGTACGCGCTCACCGCGACGCGCGCGGGTGGACGGCCCCCCGCGTCGCCGTCAGCGGAGCGCCGCTGCCGCCCCAGCGCACCGCGACGATCTCGGCCGCGACCGACACCGCCACCTCCTCGGGGGTACGGGCCCCGAGGTCGAGCCCGACCGGTGAGCGCAGCCGGGACAGTTCGCGCGGGCCGAGCCCGGCCTCGACCAGCCGCCGCGTCCGCTCGTCGTGGGTACGACGGCTGCCCATCGCCCCGATGTACGCGGCCGGCCGGCGCAGCGCCTCCTGGAGCAGCGGCACGTCGAACTTCGGGTCGTGGGTCAGGACGCACACCACCGTGCGCTCGTCGGTGTCGGTGCCCCGCAGATAGCGGTGCGGCCAGTCCACGACCACCTCGACGCCCGCGGGGAACCGCTTCGGAGTGGTGAAGACCGGGCGGGCGTCGCACACCGTGACCCGGTAGCCGAGGAAGTCGCCGATCCGGGCGACGGCGGCCGCGTAGTCGATCGCCCCGAACACCAGCATGCGCGGCGGCGGCGCGAAGGAGTGCAGGAACACGCCGACGGCGTCCTCGCGCCGCTCCCCGTGCGGTCCGTAGTGCCGTACGCCCGTCGCGCCGAGCGCGAGACCGCCGCGCGCGTCGGCGGTGACCGCCACGTCCAGACCCGGCGTGCCCAGCGCGCCCAGGACCCGGTCGGGCCAGACGGCGAGGACGGCGCCGAGCGGCGCGGGCCCGCCGGTCACGGTCGCCACGGTCACCGGCCGACCGGCCGCCACCGACTCGGCGACCGCGCCGAAGGTCGGGTCGAGCGCGGGGGAGACCGGCCGCAGCAGCACGGTGAGCTCACCGCCGCAGGTCAGCCCGGCCGCGAAGGCGTCCTGCTCGTCGTAGCCGAAGGTCTCCAGACGGGCCTGACCGGTCGTCACCACCTCCCGCGCGAGTTCGAACACCGCGCCCTCCACGCAGCCGCCCGACACGCTGCCCACGACCTCGTCGTCCGGTCCCACGGCCATGGCGGCGCCGGGCTCGCGCGGCGCGCTGCGGCTGACCGCGACCACGACGGCGAGGCCGAACGGGGCACCGGCCGCGTACCAGCCGCTCAGCGCCGGGAAAATGTCACGCATCGTCGCCCCTCTCGCCACCGCGGTCAGCGTCGCATCCGCTTCGCCGGTGCCATCGCACCGCCACGCAGCCGCCGCAGGGGGTTAATCCGTTGCCGTGCCGTCAGTGACTCTGCTGCACTGAGAGTGACCAGCCCCCCACGGATCGAGGAGCACCGATGCGCGCACCGTTCATGTCCACCCCGGAAGGAACGACCCACTCTTCGAAGGACATGACGCTTCGTGCACCTGCTCAACCTCGGAATCCTCGCGCATGTCGACGCGGGTAAGACCAGTCTGACCGAACGGCTGCTGCACACGGCCGGGGTCATCGACGAGATCGGCAGTGTCGACGCGGGCAGCACCCGCACCGACACGCTCGCGCTGGAGCGGCAGCGCGGTATCACCATCAGATCGGCGGTCGTCTCCTTCCCGGTCGACGACGTGACCGTCAACCTGATCGACACCCCGGGCCACCCCGACTTCATCGCCGAGGTGGAGCGCGTCCTCGGGGTCCTCGACGGAGCCGTGCTGGTGGTCTCGGCCGTCGAGGGCGTCCAGGCGCAGACCCGGGTGCTGATGCGGACGCTGCGCCGGCTGCGTATCCCCACGCTGGTCTTCGTCAACAAGATCGACCGTCGTGGCGCCCGCGACGCGGAGGTGCTGCGCGCGCTGTCCGAGCGCCTCGCGGCGGCGGTCGTGCCCATGGGGCGGACCATCGGGCTCGGCACCCGCGAGGCGGCGTTCACGCCCGGCTTCGGCCCCGACGCGCTCGATGTCCTCGCCGACCACGACGACACCCTGCTCGCCGCGTTCGTCGAGGGCGCCGTCGGCCACGACCGGCTGCACTCGGCCCTCGTCGCCGGGACCCGGCGGGCCGACGTGCACCCGGTGTACTTCGGCTCGGCGACGACCGGCGCGGGCGTGCCGGAGCTGGTCCGCGGCATCAGGGACCTGCTGCCCACTGCCTGCGGCGACCCCGAAGGCCCGGTCTCCGGCACCGTCTTCAAGGTCGAGCGGGGTACGGCGGGGGAGAAGGTCGCCTACGCGCGCATGTTCTCCGGCACCCTGCGCGTGCGCGACCGGATCGCCTTCGGCGAGGGCGGCCGGGAGGGCAGGATCACCGGGATCGGTGTCTTCGACCACGGCACGGACACCCCGTCCGGCGCCGTCGCCGCGGGCCGGATCGCCCGGCTGTGGGGACTGGCCGACGTCCGGATCGGCGACCCGATCGGCGTACCCCGCAAGCCGTACGGGCACTTCTTCGCGCCGCCGACCCTGGAGACCGTCGTCGTACCGGGGCCGGGCACGGACACCGGGGCGCTGCACACCGCGCTCACCCGGCTGGCCGAGCAGGACCCGCTGATCGACCTGCGGCACGACGAGGCGCGCCGGGAGATCTCGGTGTCCCTGTACGGAGAGGTGCAGAAGGAGGTCGTCCAGGCGACCCTCGCCGACGAGTACGGACTCGACGTCTCCTTCCGCGGCACGACGCCGCTGTGTGTCGAGCGGCCGGCCGGGACGGGCGAGGCCGTCGAGTTCAACAAGAAGGACCCCAACCCGTTCCTGGCGACGGTCGGCCTGCGGGTGGAGCGGGCCCCGGTCGGCGCGGGCGTCTCCTTCGGGCTGGAGGTCGAGCTGGGCGCGATGCCGTACGCCTTCTTCAAGGCGGTCGAGGACACCGTGCGCGAGACCCTCGGCCAGGGCCTGCACGGCTGGCAGGTCACGGACTGCGCGGTCACCATGACCCACTGCGGCTACTCGCCCCGGCAGAGCCATGCCCACCAGCGCTTCGACAAGAGCATGTCGAGCACCGGCGCCGACTTCCGCGGACTGACCCCGCTGGTGCTCGTCGAGGCGCTGCGCCGGGCGGGCACCCGGGTGCACGAGCCGATGCACGGCTTCCGCCTCGACGCCCCGGTGGACACCCTGGGCGCCCTGCTGCCGGTGCTGGCCGCCCTGCGGGCCGTGCCACGGACGGCCGACACGCGCGGCGAGGTCTGCGTCCTGGAGGGAGTGGTGCCGGCCGCCGAGGTGCACGCCCTGGAACAGCGGCTGCCCGGACTGACCCGCGGCGAGGGCGAGTTCGAGAGCGCCTTCGACCACTACGCGCCGGTCGCGCGCGGACAGGTCCCCGAGCGGGCCCGCACCGACCACAACCCGCTGAACCGCAAGGAGTACCTGCTCCAGGTGACGCGCAAGGTCGGTGGATGAGGCGGCTGCGGGGGCGGGCCGGTCGGGGC
>NZ_VJZD01000008.1 GCF_009377175.1 Streptomyces adustus | reverse complement strand
GTGTGTGGAGGACCTGGCTCACATCCGCTGCTTTCGTTCGGGGGGAGGGGGTGGGTGCGTCCGGCCGGGAACCGGGGCCGTCGCCCGTGGTTTCCCGACGTTTTTCTGTGTATTTACTCACGTCGGGACGGCACCGTATCGTCGCAACGTGAGCGTAGGACGAGTTGGCGTCGGAACGCAACCGTTTCGTCGTGACGAACTACGCGCGGACGAGACCGTATCGAGGCCGGGCCGAGATATTTCACGGCCGGGAGCCTTGCGCCGTCGCGGTTTGCGTGGGGACGGGACCGTATCGTCGTAACGCCCTATGCTGTTCGGCATGACGACGAACGCCGAGGAGTCCCAGACGCGTCCGCGCCGCCGCACCCCGGCGGGGGCCGCTGTTCTCCGCGAGGATGTGACGGAGGCCATTCGCGCGGCCGTCTTCGAGGAGCTCGCGGCCGTCGGCTACGCACGGATGTCGATCGAGGGCATCGCCCGCCGGGCGGGGGTCGGCAAGACGGCGGTCTACCGCCGCTGGCGCTCCAAGCTCCACCTGGTCCTCGACGTCGTCTCGGCGATCGCCGTGCAGGGCCTGCCCACCCCGGACACGGGGTCCCTGGAGGGCGACCTGCGACTGCTGTACGAGATGACCTCCCGGGCGCTGCGCCACCCCGTGGCCTCGCAGATCATCCCGGACCTCCAGGCCGAGGCGGCCCGCAACCCCGAGATCGCCGAGGCCGTGCAGAACACGCTGCGCGAGGGGCAGGAGGGCGTCGCCAGCGGGATCGTCGCGGCGGCGAAGCGGCGCGGCGAGGTCCGGTCGGGCATCGACGAGGAGCTCGCCCTCGACCTGATCTCCGGTCCGCTGTACTGGCGCTCGGTGGTGATCCGCAGCCCGAAGCTGCCCAAGGGATATCTGGGCGCCCTGGCCCGGGCGACCACGGCGGCGCTCAAGGCCCTGTGATCCGCCCGGCGGCGCCTCCCCGCCCGTCGCCCCGCGGCACGGTCCCCGCTCAGACGATCAGGCGGCGCAGCCTTGCGTGGGCGACCGAGACGATTCCCCCCGCCCCCGGAGCCAGCCGCAGGGCCAGCGCCCCGGAGTGGGTGGCGTAGGGCTGCACGAGGACGACGGCGTGCCGGGCGCTCAGCACGGCGCGGCGGCGCAGCAGACCCGCGCCGCCGACGGCGTGCGCCGTCGTCTCGCGGCTCGCGCCGTCCGCGAACAGCACCCGCAGCCGCAGGTCCCAGGTGCCCGTGCCGTACGCCGCCAGCGCGGCCAGGTCCACGGCCGTCTCGGCGGTCCAGGTGCCGTCCGGGGCGGGGGTGAGCGTGACGGTACGGCGCCACCGGGCGTCCTCGGTCCGTGCGCAGCCGTACCGGCCCGGCGCGCCGTCGCGCGGCCGCCACTCCACCTCCAGCGCCTCGGGCCCCGCCGCCGCCACCCGGCCGTACAGCTCGTGCAGGCGCAGCCGCAGCACGGTGCCCCGCGCGCGTGGACGCAGCCGTGCCTCGACGGCGACCGGAAGGAGCCGGACCGGGCAGGTCGGCAGGGACTCCAGGGTGACCTGGGGGAGGTCGGCGGACCAGACGGGCGTGCCGTCGGCCGCGCGCGCGTAGGGCGGCAGCAGCCGCGCCGGGCGGGCGGCCAGTTCGGCGAGCCGGGGCAGGTCGCGCGGTTCGGGGGAGGCCAGGACGACCTGCGCGAGGAGCCGGCCGGGCGCGGCGGGGCGGGGACCGAGGTCGGCGGCGTCGTACGTCGCGAGGTACTCCCGGGTGTGCGCCCACCAGGCGCGCCGGTATGACTTGTCGCGCAGCCCCAGTTCGCGCAGGTACAGGCGCAGCTCGTGGTCGAGGAACTTGGCGCGGGCCGCCCGCGCGAGCTCCTTCTGCCCGGCGCCCAGCAGGATCTCGTGGGCGATCCGGCTCGCCCGGGTGCGGGCCCGCCAGTTGTCGATGCCCGCGCGGTCCAGGGAGATCGACAGCCGCTCGGCGGACCGGCGGACGTGCCACACGTACACCCGGTCCGGGACGAGGACGATGCGGGGGTCCGCGGCGAACACGCGCGCGGTGAAGACGAAGTCCTCGTAGCGGAAGCCGCCCTCGGGGAAGCGGATGCCGTGCGCGGTCAGGAACGCGGTGCGGTAGAGCTTGTTGACGCAGAGCGTGTCGCGGACCAGGAGGGGGCGCTGCGCCGGGCGCCCGACCACGGCACGCGCCGTGTACAGGCGCTGTTGCCAGGCGACCTCGCGCCCGGAGGGCAGTTCGCGGCGCACGCACAGCCCGCCGGCCACCTCGGCGTCCTCCTCGACCGCCGCGGTGAGCAGCGCGGCGACCGCGCCCGGCGGCAGGACGTCGTCGCTGTCGAGGAACATCACGTACGGCGTGGTGACCGTGTCGAGCCCGGTGTTGCGCGGAGTGCCGCAGCCGCCGCTGTTGACCGGGTGCCGTACCACCCGCAGCCGCGGTTCCGTCCTCGCTAGGCGGTCGAGCAGCTCGGCGCTGCCGTCGGTCGAGCAGTCGTCGACGGCGACGACCTCGCGGACGGCGGGGCCCTGCGCGAGTGCCGAGCGCACCGCTTCGGTCACATGCGCGGCGTCGTTGTGACCGATGACGACGACGGAGACCTGGTGGGGAGCGAGGCGGTCCATGAGGTCCAGGGGGCCGGGGCGGAGGAGGGGGTTTCGGCGTGCGTGGACCGCCACAGCCGGACGAACGACAGGACGGCGGCCGTGGCCAGCAGTCCGTTGCGGGTGAGCATCAGCGCACACCCGGTCCAGGTGGAGGCGACGACGTCGCGGTAGTAGAGGGGGAACACGACGGTGCTCACCGCGGTGGCCGCCACGATCAGCCAGGCCACCGGGCGCTGGGTGGTGTGCCGCGAGGTCAGGCACACGGCGGCCAGGCCCACCAGCCAGACCATGTACTGCGGGCTGATCACCCGGCTGGTGGCGGTGAACAGCAGCACGGCGCTCAGCGCCGCGTCGAGCGGTGTCGCCTCGGTCCACCGCCGGGCCCGTAGCCGCCACAGCACCAGCAGCCCGAAGGCGACGGCGGTGAGGGCGAGGCTGATGTGCGCGACGGTGCCGACGTACGGGCCGGTGAACTCCATCGAGCCGTAGCGGTAGTGCACCCGGCCCGGCCAGCCCGCGCGGGTCGCGAGGTTGAGGACCGTGCCGCCGAGGGACTCGACCTGCACGCCCCGGCCGCCCTGCTGCCGCAGGAACGCGAGCGGGTTGTGGAACAGGGCCGCGAGGGAGACGAAGACCACCGCTCCCGCGGCCGCCGCCCAGGTCCACGCCGACCGGGTCGCCCGCCCCTTCGCCACCCCCACCAGCACCAGCAGCGGCCACACCTTCACCAGCGCCGCGAGCGCCGTGATCACCCCGCACACCCGGGTGGAGCGCGACAGCGCGAGCAGCGCGAGCATCGCGAGCACCGTGACCTGGACGTCGTAGCGCGCGAACGGCAGCCGCAGCAGCAGCGGCAGGGCGCCCACCCACAGCCCGGCCCCGAGCAGGCTGCGGCCGGGCCGCAGGCCGGTGCGGGCCAGCGCCGCCGTGACCGTCGCGTCCGCCGCGAGGGTGATGACGACGAACGCCTGGAGGTACGTCAGCCAGGGCAGCAGGCCGGGCGCGAGCAGGACCGCCCCGGCGCCCGGCGGGTACTGCCACAGCCGGTCGTGCGCCGGGAAGGCGCCGTGCGAGAGGACGACGTACCAGTGGTGGTAGAGCCGCCACACCTCCCGCGCGACGCGGCCGCCCAGCAGCGGCAGGGAGTCGTGGGCGAGCAGCCACAGCATCAGGGCCCGGGTGACTAGCCAGGCGGAGGCCAAGGGGAGGAGGCGGTGGTGACGTGTCATCACGGCGGATCGTAAGCCGGGCGAGTCACGCACATGAGGTGATACGCCGTCAATGAGCAAGAACCACTTATTAATAGTACAAAATCGGTGTCGTGGTGAGCGAAAGGCCGAGGCGCCCGGCGGGCGGCGCGGCGGGTGCGGCAGGCGTCCTCGCGGTGGCCGTGCCCGCCGCCGTCATGCTCGGGCTCGGACTGTGGGGCCTGGACCGCGGCGGCACCTGGCGCGACGAGGCCGTCACCCTTCAGGTCGCGCGGCGCTCGGTACCGCAGATCTGGCGGCTGCTGCACGAGGTGGACGCGGTGCACGGTCTCTACTACCTCTTCATGCACGCCGTCCTCGCCGTACCCGGGTCCGGCGCGGTCGCCGACGAGGTCCTGCTGCGGCTGCCGTCCGTCGTCGCCGGGTCCGCCGCGGCCGGTCTGGTCGCGGCGCTCGGCAGCAGGCTGGCCCGGCCGCGGGTCGGCCTGTGGGCCGGACTGCTGTACGCCATCACCCCGATGGTCGGTCACTACGCGCAGGAGGGCCGCTCGTACGCCCTGGTCGCGGCCGGGGCGGCCGGGGCGACGCTGTGGCTGGCGAAGGCCGTGGACGGGCGGCCGTGGTGGCCGTACGCGGCGCTCGTCGCCGGTACCGGCCTGCTGCACGAACTGGCGGTGCTGATGTTGCCCGCGCATGCCGTGACCCTCGCGCTGGCGCGGGTCGCACGACGGGAGTGGGGCCGCTGGGCGGCCGCGGCCGGCGGCGCGCTGCTGGTGGTGTCGCCCCTGGTGCTCGTCTCGGGCCGGCAAGCCGGTCAGGTGGCGTGGCTGACACCGCCGGACGCCGGGGCGGCACTGCGGCTGCTGTGGCAGTTCACCGGCCGCGCGGACGGGGCGCTGTGGGTGTACGTCGGCCTCGTCGTCGTGGCCGCGACGGCGCCGCGGCGCTCCGCGCTGGTCCGGGTGGCGCTGCCGCTGGCGGTGCTGCCGCCCCTGCTCCTGATGGCCCTGTCGCAGGTCCGGCCGATGTACGACGACCGGTACGTGCTGTTCGCGCTGGCCGGCGCGCCGCTGCTGGCGGCCGCCGGAGCCGACCGGCTGCTGGGCGCCCTGCCGCGCGCGGGCACGGCCGCCGGTGCGCGCGCCGTCACCCTCGTGGGCGGGTCGGCCGTCGCTCTCGCGTTCGTCGGGCAACTGCCGCTGTACCGCCTTGACCGCGACCCCGGCCGCCGCCCGGACAACCTCACCGCGGTCGCCGCGCTCGCCGCGCGCGAACTGGCGCCGGGCGACCCGGTGGTGTTCCTGCCGTCCATCGGGCGGCGCCCCGCGCTGGCGTACCCGCGGGCGTTCCGGCGGGGGCGCGACCTGGCCCTGAAGGTGCCGGGACCCGCCTCCGGGACGCTGTACGGGGTCGAGGCCGACGCGCCGGTGCTGCGCCGCAGGCTGGCCGCCGTCGACCGGCTCTGGGTGGTCGCCGAGCCGTACGTCCTGCGCTCGCGCTGGTATCCGGGCGACCCGGCCGAGCGGCTCAAGCTCACCGTGGTGAACGAGGAGTTCGTCCCCCGCGAGCCGCGGCGGGAGTTCGTCAGCGGGGGAACCGTCCTGCGCCTCTACGTACGCCGCCCGGCCGCGGCGGGCCCGCCCCGGACCGGTCCGGCCGGTCCGTTCCCGGCGGGCTGGTCCTCGGCCGAGCCGCCCCGCGTCGCGCCGCCCGCGGGCGGCCCGGCTACGGGCAGCCGGGTGTCTCCTCCAGCGCTGCCGCGTCCAGGGCCGTGGTGAGCCGGTCGAGGCGCTCGTGCAGGTCGCGTATCTCGTCGAGGCCGAAGCCGGTCGCGGCGGCGATCCGGCGCGGCACCTGGAGCGCCTGCTCCCGCAGCGCCAGGCCCGCCCCGGTCAGCCGCACCTCCACCGAGCGCTCGTCGCGCGCGCTGCGCTCCCGGGTGACCAGGCCCGCCGCCTCCAGCCGCTTGAGCAGCGGCGACAGGGTGCCGGAGTCGAGACGCAGGAACGAGCCGAGCTTCTTCACCGGCAGGTCGCCGTGCTCCCACAGGACCAGCATCACGAGGTACTGCGGGTAGGTGAGTCCGAGGTCCTTGAGGAGCACGCGGTAGACCCCGTTGAAGGCGCGCGAGGCGGCGTGCAGGGAGAAACAGATCTGGCGGTCGAGGCGGAGCCAGTTCTCCCCGGTCTCGGTGCTGGGCGGCTGGGTGGGCGTCATGCCCCAAGAGTAGCTCTTGCGAGCCATTGAATTGCGCACAACTGAATTGCGTGCTCTACTTGTGGTCGTGAGGGCGGCCGGACCGGGCCGCCGGAACGTCACTTCGAGAGGGATGGTCTTCCATGGACGCGCTCTACACCGCTGTCGCCACCGCAACCCACGGCCGCGAGGGCCGTGCCGTCTCCTCCGACGGCAAGCTGGATGTCCAGCTCGCCCCGCCGGTGGAGCTGGGCGGCAACGGCCAGGGCACCAACCCGGAGCAGCTCTTCGCCGCCGGTTACGCCGCCTGTTTCGCCAGCGCCCTGGGCGTGGTGGGCCGGGCCGCCAAGGTGGACGTGAGCGACGCCGCCGTCACCGGTGAGGTCGGCATCGGCAAGCAGGGCGTGGGCTTCGGCCTGAAGGTCACCCTGCGCGTGGAGCTGCCCGAGGGCGTGGACGAGAGCACCGGCCGCGAGCTGGTCGAGCAGGCCCACCAGGTCTGCCCCTACTCCAACGCCACCCGCGGCAACATCGACGTCGACCTCGTCATCGAGTAGGTCCCCGGACGGCCTCCCCGCGCGAGCGGGAGCCGTAGTCGACCCGCGCCAGCACCTCCCCCGTCCGCCGGCTCCACGCCACCACCACCGCCTCCTCGGGCACCTTGCGCCAGCGCGTCAGCAGCAGCCAGTGCACGTGGTAGCGGCGGCCGATCGCGGCGCGCTCGGCGCGGGTCGCGGACGGGGCGAGATAGGCCTGCACGTCGCCGAGCCGCCGAAGCCGCGCCCGCTCGTCCAGCGCCGGGTCCGGCCAGGCGGGCGCGGCGAGGTTCGGACCGTAGCCCGCGATCGCGTGGACGGCGTAGTACCCGTCGGTGATCACCACCTCGCCGGGCCCGATGTGCTGCGCCGCCCACGCGTACGTCGGCCAGTCCGGCGGCTGCTCGAACCCGACCGGGTCCAGCGCCCGGGGGATCACGGCCCCGGCCTGCACGGTGAGGAAGCCGACGCAGGCCCCGGTCGCCGCCAGCACACCCAGCACCCTGCGCCGCACCGGCCACGGCCGGGCCGCCGCCAGCTCCACGGCGAGTGCGAACTGCGGCCCCACGAGCGTCAGCCCGAGGATCCGGCCGTAGGTGTAGTGCCCGCTGAACCAGCCGTACGCCACCACCAGGCAGTCCAGCACGACCATCAGCACCAGCGGATCGCGCCACGACGACCGGCGGGCCCGCAGCCACAGCGCCGGCAGCCCGAGCAGGGCCAACCAGAAGTGACCGCCGAGATCCAGGTACAGCGGCCGGTGCATCGCGTCCACGCTGCCGTCCCCGGCCAGGGCGAACACGTCGAAGTACGGCCAGCAGGCCGCGACGGCCACGGCCACCGCGCCAGCCAGCGCCCACCGCGCCAGCACCGCGGACCGCGGGCCCCGCTGCCACCCCGCGACCAGGGCCACCGCCCCCGTCACCGCCGCCACCGACGTGATCGGATGGATCAGCAGGATCACCCCGTACAGCGCGCCGACCGCCGCGTACCCGGCGAAACCGCGCAGTCCGCTCGGCCCCACGTACCGCACCCGCCGGGTGTCGCGGGCCCGGGCGCCGGTCAGCGACCAGGCCCAGAACGCGAGCCCCGCCGCGAACGCGGACGGATAGGCGAGCGTCCCGGTCATCGACATCAGGCCGAGAAAGCCGCTCCACCAGGCCCGCTCGGTCCCCCACAGCAGGGTCATCGACGCCAGCGCCAGCACCGGCGCCCACGGCCGGGGCGACAGCACCTTCACGAAGCGGCCGACGCCGGTCAGCAGCACCAGCAGGTTCAGCGGACCGGCGAGCTTGACCACCTCCCAGCCGGACAGCCCCGTCAGCCGGGCGAAGACACCCTGCGCGAGCGCGTACGGCGAGTAGTACGGGCTGCCCGCGCCCGGCAGGTCCGCCATCGGATGGCGCGGACTCAGCAGGTGCGCCTTGAGGCGTTCGACGACCGCCGCGTGCTGTCCCGCGTCGCAGCACAGCGGGACCCGCCAGTACGCCAGCGACATCACCAGCCAGAACAGGAAGCCGAAGACCTGGTACGGCGTGGGACGCCGGAGACGGCCGCCGCCGCGCAGCGCGGTGGCTCCGCGGGCCGGCCGTCGGACGAGGGCGCCGGCGCTCACCGGACCGGCGCGGGGACGTGGAGGGACATCAGGGGCATTGGCCGTACCTTCCCGCCGTGATCAGGGGCCCACCCGACTGTCACCTCATCGGGTGAGCCCGGCCGCCTCGGCACCGGCCCCCGTACTCGCCCTGTCCCCGGCCCGGTCCTGCGCGGGGACGACGACCCGGCCCCGTACGAGCGGCTCCAGCAGCAGCGGCACCCCCACCACGGGCAGCAGCCAGGCCAGGACGATCAGCCGCTCGCCCCAGACGGTGATGTCGGGGTGCGCGGCCTGGGTGAGGAACCCGGTGAACGCGGTCGCGAGCAGAAAGCCGCCGAACGCCCGGCGCCGGCGCAGCGCCCCGCACGCCCCGGCGGCCAGCGCCGCCAGGAACAGCGGCTCGCGTACCTGCCGTCGGAGCCACTCCGGCCAGAAGTTGCCCTGGAGCTGGCGGAACTCCGCCCACGGGCGGATTCGGTCGGGCCGCGCGAAGTGATCCGTCAGCAGATCCTGGACGCTCTCCGAACCGGACGGGTAGTGCAGCGCGTTCGCCAGCAGCACCGTGCCGAGCGCGCCGCAGCAGCCCGCCAGCGCGACCGCCGCAGGGCCCCACCCGTGCGGCGCACCCGCCCGCCACCGCCGTACGGCGATCACCGCACCGGCCACCGCCAGACACCCCGCCAGGAACAGCGCCTGGGAGTGCTTCACGGCGAACAGCGCGGCCAGCGACCCGCAGACGAGCAGCGTGCCCGCGCGGACCCGGCGGTCCAGGGCCAGCGCGCAGCCCCACACCGCCGTCAGGGTCAGGGCCAGCATCAGTCCCTCGGCCATCGGGCGCATGGCGGTGGTGCCGCACGGCAGGACGTAGTACAGGCCCTGCCCGGTCAGGCACAGGGAGGTCGGCACCCGCAGCGTGCGCAGGATCAGGAAGACGAGGACACCGCCCGCCACCGTGACCACGACGCTCGCCGCCCACACCCCCCACGTCACACCGAACGCCGTGACGAACGGCAGCAGGAACACGGGATAGCCGGGCCGCACCTCGAAGATCCGCATGAACCGCTCAGAGAGGTACGGCAGCGTGTGCCCGCCGGTCTGTCCGGCCGCCAGCCGCTCCTCTACGACCTGGAGCTCCTGGGCCCGGCACTCCGCCAGGACCTGCGGAGCGGGGTCCGCCCGGTGGAAGTGCACCACGTCCACCTTCTGGTCGCGGGCGGCCAGCGCCGCCCGGCTCGCACAGATGTAGTCGATGGTGGCGGCCGCCGTCGCGTCCTTGCTCTCGCCGCGCAGACTCAGCGCGTACGCCAGGTAGTTCTTGCTGTCGGGGGTTTCCCGGCCGGTCACGTTCGCGAGCTGGAGCAGGGCGAAGACCACGCCCAGCACCAGGACCCAGGTGCGCGGCCTCACGAGGACGCGAGCAGGTCGTGCCCGGCGGCCGGTCCGGGCACCCGCGCCCGTCCGGCCGCGGACGGCATGGACTCGCCCAGCAGCAGCGTCCGTACGACGCGTTCGGCGGCGCGTCCGTCGTCGTACGTGCAGAACCGCTCCCGGAAGGCGGCCCGCAGCCGCGCCGACTCCGCGTCCCGCCAGCCGCCGGACACCAGCAGCCCGGCCAGTTCCCGGTAGGAGCGGGAGACAGGGCCGGGCGGCTCGGCGGTGATGTCGAAGTAGGTGCCCCGGCTCGCCGAGTACGCGGCCCAGTCGTCGGCGTGGACGACGATCGGCCGGTCCAGGCAGGCGTAGTCGAACATCAGGGCCGAGTAGTCGGTGACCAGCACGTCGGAGGCGAGCAGCACCGTCTCGACGTGCGGCTCGTCCGTCGCGTCGCGCAGCACCCCGCGCCGGTGCAGGTCCGCCAGGCCGAGACCGCGCGCCGGACCGGTGGCGAGCGAGGGGTGCAGCCGTACGACGAGGGTGTGGCCCGGGCCCAGGTCCTCGGCGAACCGGGCCAGGTCGAGGCGGTCGACATGGCCTCCGCGCCGGTACTCGCGGCGGGTCGGCGCGTACAGCACGACGGTGTTCCCCGGTGGGATGCCCAGCCGGTCCCGGGCGGCCGCGCACTCGGCCGGTCCGGCGCCGACGAGGACGTCGTTGCGGGGGCTGCCGGTGCGGGCGGACGCGAAGTGGCACGGGTACGCCCGTTCCCACACCAGCTCGGAGTGCCGGTTGGCGACCAGGCTGTGGTCCCAGCGGTCGGCGCGGCGCAGCATCTGCGGCACGTCCAGGCCGTGCCGGGCGCCGGGCTTGTCCCGCAGATCGGCCCCCATGTACTTCAGCGGCGTGCCCTGATGGGTGTGGATGTGCACACTGCCGGGGCGTTTGACCAGGGTGCCGGGCCAGTTGACGTTGTTGACGAAGTACGTCGCCCGCGCGGTGATCTCGCGGTAGCGCGTGGAGTCGAGCAGGACGTGCTCCACCCCCTCCGGCAGCAGCGCCGGGTCGGCCGCCTCCTCCTCGCCGGCCACCACCCACACCCCGCGCAGGTGCGGGGCGATCTCGCGGGCCTTGCGGTAGACGGCCGCCGGGTCGCCGAGCACGCCCTGGTGGGAGAACGCCGAGTACACGACGAGGTGCGGGTCGAGCGGACGGCGGGCGTGCAGCGCGGACCAGCCCTGCCCGAGGCGTCCGGCCGCCGCCCTGGACACCGGCAGGGCCCGCCGCCCGAGCTCCCGGGCCGCCCGGCCGGCGCCCCGCTTCAGCAGATAGGCCGGATAGCCGCCCTCCAGCAGCCGCAGCTCGCCGGTCACCGACGTGCCCTCCGGGCGGTGCCTGCGGAACATCCGCGTGGTGAGCCGGAAGAACTCGGCCCGGTCCGCGGGCGGCAGCCGGTCCGGTTTGGCGAGGATGTCGAGGCAGTGCTCGCCCATCTTGCGGTGCAGCCAGGGCCGCCAGACGGCCAGTTCGGGGCGGGCGCCGACGAACGCGAAGACCCGCTCGTACTGGTCGTGGATGTCGAAGTGCTTGCGACTGGTGGTGGACAGGATGTTGCCCTGGCGGCGCTGGCGGTAGTTCAGACAGATCCGGTCCAGCGTGGCGATCCGCCCGGCGCTGAGCAGCACCGGGAACGTCCAGGGCGTGTCCTCGTAGTACCCGGGCGGGAACTCGAAGCCGTTCTCCGTCACGAACTCCCGCCGGTAGACCTTGTTCCAGACCACCATCAGCAGATCGAGGATCTCCGGGCGCCCGGCGGCCGTGAAGGTGCCCTCGCCCATGTCCGCGAGCAGATGGGCGAGGGCGTTGCGCCGGGTGCCGCCCCACCAGTAGGTGCGGGCGTAGTCGAAGACCAGGACGTCCGGGTCGCCGGTCTCGTCGAGCCGGTCGGCCATCGCGCGCAGCGCGCCCGGGGTGAGGGTGTCGTCGCTGTCGAGGAAGAAGAGGAAGTCGCCGGTGGCGTGGGGCATCCCGGCGTTGCGGGCGCGGCCCAGACCGACGTTCTCCGGCAGGTGCAGCACCGTGACGCGCGGGTCGCGGGCCGCGTACTCGTCGAGGATCGCTCCGCAGCCGTCCGGGGAACGGTCGTCGACGGCGATCACCTCGATGTCCCGGTACGACTGCTCCAGGACCGAGTCGAGGCACTCGCGCAGGAAACCCTGCACCTTGAAGCAGGGGATGATGACGCTGAAGCGGGGCACTGCGGGGTCAGCTCCTCACGAGAGTGGCGGCGGCGGGGGCCGGGACGCGCCGGTCGAGCGGCAGCACCGGCGGGATCGCCTCCGGCGGCTCGCCGAGCAGCACCCGGCGCACCACCCGCTCGGCGGCCCGGCCGTCGTCGAACTGGCAGAACCGCTCCCGGAACGCGGCCCGCAGCGCGCGGGAGCGCGGCCCCGCGTACGAGCCGTCGGCGAAGACGCGGGCCAGTTCCCGCGGGGTGCGCGCCACCGGTCCCGGCGGCTCCCGGAGCAGGTCGAAGTAGACGCCCCGGGTCTCCTGGTAGACCTCCCAGTCGTCGGCGTACACGACGATCGGCCGGTCCAGGTTGGCGTAGTCGAACATGATCGACGAGTAGTCGGTGATCAGCGCGTCGGCGGCCAGACAGACGTCCTCGGAGGAGCGGTGCGAGGTCACGTCGATGATCCGGCCGCTGCGGGCGCCGTGGCCCCGGTCGTAGAAGTAGTGGGCGCGCAGCAGGACCACGACGTCCTCGCCGGCCTCCGCGCAGAACCTCTCCAGGTCCAGGCCCGGCTCGAAGCCGCTCTGGTGGTCGCGGTGCGTCGGCGCGTACAGGACGGCCGTCGCGCCCTGCGGGACGCCCAGCTCCCGGCGGACCCGGGCGACGTCATCGGCGGTCGCGGTGAGGTAGACGTCGTTGCGCGGATAGCCGTACTCCAGGGCCTCGTATGAGCCGGGGAAGGCGCGCTCCCACATCTGGGTGGAGTGACGGTTGGCGGAGAGGTTGTAGTCCCAGCGGTCGACGCGACCCAGCAGCCTGGTGAAGCTGCCGGTCGCCGCGGCCACCACGGGGTACGTCGACTGGTCGACGCCCATCTTCTTCAGCGGCGTGCCGTGCTGGGTCTGCACGTGCACGCTGCCGGGGCGCTTGACCACGCCCTCCGCGAAGTTGGCGTTGTTGATCAGGTACGTGGCGCGGGCCAGGACCTCCCAGTAGCGGCGGCTGCCGATCACCACGTGGTCGACGTCCTCCGGCATGGTGTGCGCGTGTTCGGGCTCCACCAGGAACACCGACCGGATGTGCGGGGCGAGTTCCCGGGCCTTGGCGTGGATGGCGGCCGGGCTGCACGCGTATCCGCGGCCCCAGTAGGCGCAGTACACGGCCAGATGGGGATCGAGCGGGCGGCGCAGCTGCCTGCGGTACCGCAGCCGGGTGCGCAGCATCCGGGGGTGCGGGAGGCTCCGGGCGGCCCGCGCCGCGACCTGGTTGGCGCCGCGCAGGGCACGGAACGCGGTGTACGCCCCGGCCGCCAGCAGCCGGTGCTGCACCCCCAGACTGCCGCCCGGCCTGCGGAAACCGGCCGGACGGTGGCGGCGGTACAGGCGGCAGGACCGGCGGAAGAAGGCGCGCCTGCCCGACGTCAGCCGCCTGGGGTGGGCCGCCGTCCTCAGCACCTGCGCGAACAGCTGCTCGAACAGGGCGCCCGCCCGTTCGCCGGACAGCCCCTGCTCGGCGGCCCGCGAGAGCAGCAGGTCCGTCTGGTCGAGCAGCTCGAAGTGGTGCGCGCCCGGCCGGCCGGACCGGCTGCCCTGGCGGCGCAGCCGGTGCCGTACGACCACCGAGCGCAGTACGGCGACCCGTTCGGCCGCGATCGTGACCAGGCCGCCGAAGCCCAGCTCCGCGAAGTGGCCGTCGGGGAAGGCGATCCGCCGCTCGGCGAGGAACTCCCTGCGGTGGGCGGCGCTCCAGGCGGGCAGCCGCACACAGGTCACCTCGGGCGCCCGGTCGGGGGCGAAGGCGCCCGGCGGGGCCTGGGCCAGCAGCGGCGCCGCCGGGCTGGTCGGCTCGCCCTCCCACCACGGCGTCCGCTCGTGCTCGAAGTACAGGACGTCGACGTCACCGGTGGTGTCCAGCCGGTCGGCCAGCGCGGCCAGCGCGCCCGGGGCCAGCACGTCGTCGCCGTCGAGGAACAGCAGATACGCGCCGGACGCCGCCCGCATCCCGGCGTTGCGCGCCGCGCCCGGACCGGCGGACGGCGGTGAGTGCACCGGGGTCACCCGCGCGTCCCGCCCCGCGTAGCCGGCGGCGACCTCCGCCGCCGGGGCGTCGGGCGCGTCACAGACCGGGATCAGCTCGAAGTCGCCGAAGGACTGGGCGAGGACGGAGTCCAGCGCCAGGGACAGCCGGCCCCCGATCCCCGGGGACGGGACGATGATGGTGAAGCGGGGCATTCTGCTCTTTCTCTGTCGAGGTCCCGACCGGGGTGCCGGCCGGGGGCGCGGCCGGGACCCCGACCGGGGCACCGGCCGGCCTTCCCGGTCGGGGTCCGGTCCGGGTCCCGGTGCTCAGGCCGTGCGGACACGGCCCGGCCGCCCGGTCGGCCGCCAGGTGGGCGGCCGGGTCGGGGTGGGCCGCGAGTTGCTGAGGGGCATGGGAACTCCCGATAGGGCAAACGGTGTTCAGTGGCTGTCGGTGACGGGGGACGGGCCGGAAGGTTGCGCCGTCGTGGCGAGCGGGGAGCTCGTGAGCGCCTCGGCCGCCGACGGCACCGGGCGCCGCCGGTCGAGCGGCACGACCGCGGGCAGCCCCGGCGTCTGGCCCAGCACCACATGGCGTACGACCCGTTCGGCGGCGTTTCCGTCGTCGTACGGGCAGAAGCGCTCCCGGAAGGCGGTGCGCAGCCGCTCGGAGCGCGCTCCGCGCCAGTGGCCGCTCGCGAAGGCGGTGATCAGCTCGTCCTCGGTGCGCACGACCGGGCCCGGCGGGAAGGCGCGCAGGTCGAAGTAGGTGCCGCGGGTCGCCTCGTAGGCCTCCCGGTCGGCGTCGTGGATCACGATCGGCCGGTCCAGGTTGGCGTAGTCGAACATGATCGACGAGTAGTCGGTGACCAGCGCGTCCGCGGCCAGGCACAGCGACTCCACGCTCGGGTGGCCGGTGACGTCGACGATGCGGGCGCCCCGGGCCGGGGGCCCGGCCTGCCCCTGGTGGGAGCGGACCAGGATCATGAAGCGCGGGCCCAGGCGGCGCAGCACGCGCTCCAGGTCCAGCGAGGTGTGCCGGGTGGTGCGGTAGTCGCGGTGGGTGGGCGCGTAAAGGATCGCCACCGTGCCCTCGGGGATGCCCAGGGACGCCCGCAGCAGCGCGGTGTCCGCCGCGCTCGCCCGCTGGAGGACGTCGTTGCGCGGGTAGCCGTAGTCCAGCGTGGTGTAGCCGCCGGGGTAGACCCGCTCCCAGGTCAGCGTGGTGTGGCGGTTGGCGGACAGGACGTAGTCCCACTTGTCGACGCTCCTGAGGAGCTCCGCGAAGTCCATCCCGCGCGCCGCCGCCGGACGGTCCTGGAGATCGAGGCCCATGCGCTTGAGCGGGGTGCCGTGCTGGGTCTGGACGAAGACCTGGCCGCGGCGCTTGACCAGGCGCCGGTCGAAGTTGACGTTGTTGACGAGGTACTTGGAGCGGGCCAGCGCCGTCCAGTAGGCGGCCGTGCCCGGGGTCAGCCGCCGGGTGCCCGGCGGGATCGTGTCGTGGTGCTCGGGCCGGGCGATCCACGCCGTACGGATGTGCGGGGCGTGCGCGCGGAATGCGGTCTCCAGCGCGCCCGGGTTGCAGCCGTGGCCGCGACCCCAGTAGGCCGCGAAGACCGCCCGGTCGGCACGGAGCGGAAGGCGCAGCTGGACGCGGTAGTGCAGCTGCAACGTCCCGGCCCGCAGCACCTTGAGCAGCAGGCCGGCGAGCCGCCGGGTGCGGCGGTACAGGCTCGTCGCCCGTTGCAGCACGCGATAGGTGCGGTGCAGGCCCAGGCGGACCAGCCCGTGCCGCAGCCGGGTGCGCGGGGAGACGGGGGTGCCGGGGACGCGGTGACGGCGGTACTGGGCGCGGGCCCGGCGCAGGAACTCGGCGCGGGCGGCGCGCGGCAGCCGGCCCGGCCTGGTGAACACCGTCGAGAAGTGGTCGACCATGCGGCGGAACAACAGCGGCTTCCAGCAGGCGAGTTCGGGACGCCCGTCGAGGAACGCGAAGACCCGGTCGTACTGCTCGAACACATCGAAGTGCCGGCGGCTGGTGGTGCCGAGGATGTTCCCCTGGCGGCGCTGCCGGTAGTGCACGCACACCCGGTCGAGGGTCGCCAGGGATCCGGCGGCCATCAGGACCGGATAGGTCCAGGGCGTGTCCTCGTAGTAGCCGGGCGGGAACCGCAGCCCCTCGCGTTCCACGAAGTCCCGCCGGCACGCCTTGTTCCAGGCCACCATCAGCACCCGCAGCAGATCCGGCCGGTCCGCGAGCCGGAACGGGGCCGGGCCCTCCTCGGTGAGCCGGCCCGCGAACCTGTTGCGGACGGCCTCGCCGGTCCAGAACGTACGGGCGTAGTCGTAGACCAGCACGTCCGGTTCGCCGGTCGCCTTGAGCCGGTCGGCGATCGCGTCGAGCGCACCCGGGGTGAGTGTGTCGTCGGAGTCGAGGAAGACCAGGTAGTCGCCCGTGGCCTGCTCCATACCGGCGTTGCGGGCCGGGCCCAGCCCCCGGTTCTCCGGCAGGTGCAGTGCCCGTACGCGGGGATCGCGCGCCGCGAACTCGTCGATGATCGCGCCGCAGGCGTCCGGTGAGCAGTCGTCGACCGCGATCAGTTCCAGATCGGCGTACGACTGCGAGAGTACCGATTGCAGGCATTCGTGCAGGTACGCCTGAACCTTGTACGCGGGGACGATGACACTGAACCTGGGCACGGGACATCCATGGGTCGGCGCTGGGCGTTCTGCCCGGGAACGTCCGATGGAGTGACTTGGTTACGGTGTGTGCGGCATACGGGGGATGTCGGGTGAACGGCGAGGGGCGGGCCGATGACTTCGACCCGCCCCGGAAACCACGCCTGCAACCAGGCCTACTTGACCGCGCCCGCCATCACGCCGGTGACGAACTGCCGCTGGAACACGAAGAAGACGGCCAGCGGGATCACCATGGAGATGAACGCGCCGGGAGCCAGCACGTCGATGTTGTTGCCGAACTGCCGTACCTGCGTCTGGAGCGCGACCGTGATCGGCTGGCTGTCCGCGTCGGTGAACACCAGCGCGACCAGCATGTCGTTCCACACCCACAGGAACTGGAAGATGGCCAGGCTCGCGATCGCCGGGCCGCCCAGCGGCAGCACGACCCGTGCGAACAGCCGTAGTTCGCCCGCTCCGTCGAGGCGGGCCGCCTCCAGCAGTTCACGGGGGATCTCCGCGAAGAAGTTCCGCAGCAGGAACACCGCGAAGGGCAGGCCGAAGCCGACGTGGAACAGGATCACCCCGAGGATGGACCCGAACAGGCCCAGCTTGCCGAACAGTTCGGCGATCGGGATCAGTGCCACCTGCACGGGCACGACCAACAGCCCCACCACGCCCAGGAACCACCAGTCCCGGCCCGGGAACTCCATCCACGCGAACGCGTAGCCCGCGAGCGAGCCGATCGCCACCACCAGCACGGTCGCCGGGACCGTGATCAGCACCGTGTTGACCAGGGAGCCGGTGATGTCACCGTTCTCCAGCAGGTTCCGGTAGTTCTCCCAGGTGAGTTGGGACGGCTGAGTGAAGACCTCCCACCAGCCGCTCGCGCTCATGTCGGTGGGGGAGCGCAGCGACGACAGGAGCAGACCGATCGTCGGCACCAGCCAGAACAGGCCGACCAGCAGCAGGAAGACCCGGACCAGACCGCCGTTGACCTTCGCGAGCAGCCATGCCGTCATCGCCGCACCTCCCGCCTGAGCCGCCGTACGTTGAACCACATCACCGGGATGACCAGCAGCAGCAGGAACACCGCGATCGCGCTGGCGACGCCCGGCTGGTCCTCGGAGAAGCCCTTGCGGTACAGCTCCAGGGCGAGCACGTTCGCGTCGTCCTGGGAGGACCCCGGGGCGATGATGAAGACCAGGTCGAAGACCTTCAGCACATTGATCATCAGCGTGACCGCGACCACCGCGAGGACGGGGGCGAGCAGCGGCACCGTGACCCGGCGGAACACCTGCCACTCGTTGGCGCCGTCGACCCGGGCGGCCTCCAGGAGTTCCCGGGGCACGCCCGCGAGCCCGGCCGCGATCAGCACCATCGCGAAGCCCGCCCACATCCAGACGTACGAGCCGATGATGGCCGGGGTGACCAGCGAAGGGCCCAGCCAGTCCAGCCCGTTGTACGGCGCCTGGAAGTTGCTCGCGGGCAGCCGCAGCACGGCCCCGTCCGCGGCCGCCGGGAGCGTGAAGGTGCCGTCGGCCGCGGCCTTCGCCGACGCCACGACCCGGCCGTCCTTCACCGCCTCGATCCGCATGCCGGAGTAGCCCTGCTCGGACGGGTCGGGGGCGCCGAGCGTGCCCACCCCCTTGCCGCGGGTGAAGTCCTGCCAGGTGGTGCCGGTGATCTTCCCCGGTTCGGCCTTCGGCACCGCGGCCGGCGCGGCACCGTCGGGCATCTGGTCGGGGGCGACACCGACGAGCGGCAGGGTGACGGCCTCGCCGGTGCGCACGGGGGCCTTGGTGACGAACCCGCCGCCCTGGGCGACGAGCGGCGACTCGCGGCCCGGGTGGGCGTTCGGGAACGCCGACGACTGCGCGAACGTGTCGTGCACCCCGACCCACACCGCGTTCGCCACGCCCTTGTCCGGGTCCTGGTCGTAGACCAGCCGGAAGATGATGCCGGCCGCCAGCATCGAGATCGCCATCGGCATGAAGACGACCAGCTTGAACGCCGTTCCCCAGCGCACCCGTTCGGTCAGCACCGCGAAGATCAGACCGAGCGCGGTGGCGACCGTGGGCGCGAACACCACCCAGATGACGTTGTTCTTCAACGCCGTGCGGATGCCGTCGTCGGTGAACAGGGCCCGGTAGTTGTCGAATCCGGCGAAGCCGTCGCCGGAGCGGTCGTAGAAACTGCGTACGACCGAGTACCCGATCGGGTAGACCACGAGCGCGCCGAGCAGCACCAGGGCCGGCAGCAGGAACAGCGCCGCCACGGTCTTGCGGGTGCCGGTCACGCTCTTGCGTCTCCTCGGCCCGGCAGGGGCCGGACCGGCCCCTGCCGGGGTGTCCGACGTCATCGCCGGATCAGCTCCCGTTCCCGTACGCCGCCGCCGCGTCCTTCTCCAGCTTCGCCTGGGTGCCCGCCACGTCCGACGGGTTCTTCAGGAAGTCCTGGAGGTCCTTCCACTCGCCCTTGCCCGGCGTGCCGCCGAAGGCCTGCGGGGCCTGGTCGGACATGTCGAAGCGGAAGTCGTCGCCGGCCGCGATCAGCGCCTTGGCCATCTTCTGCTGCACCGGGTTCGGGTACACCGACGGGTCGACGTTCTTGTTCGGGGAGAGGTAGCCGCCCAGCTTCGCCTGCACGGTCGCGGCGTCCGGCGAGGCCAGGAAGGTGGCCAGCGCCTGCGCGCCCTTGGAGTCCTTCAGGACGACGGCCGCGTCGCCGCCGCTGACCACGGGCGCGGTGGCGCCGACCTTCGGGAACGGGAACACCTTCGCGTCCGTGCCCACCTTCGCCTTCGTCTCGCCGATGTTGACCTGCACGAAGTCGCCCTCGTAGACCATGCCCGCCTTCGGCTGGTCGCCGCCGGTGAAGGTCTGCGTCACGGACGCCGGGAACTCGGTCTGGAGCGCGCCGTCCGCGCCGCCCGCCACCCAGCCCTTCTTGCCCCAGACCTGGGCGAGGGTGGTCAGCGCATCCTTCACCGAGGGGTCCGTCCACTTGATCTTGTGCTGGGCCAGCTGGTCGTACTTCTCCGGGCCCGCCTGGGAGAGGTAGACGTTCTCGAACCAGTCGGTGAGCGTCCAGCCGTCGGCGCCGCCGATGGAGAACGGGGCCACCCCGGAGTCGTAGACCGTCTGCGCGGTGCTCAGCAGCTCCGGCCAGGTCTTCGGCTCGCTCGCCCCCGCGTTCTCGAAGACCTTGGCGTTGTACCAGATCAGGGACTTGTTGGCGGCCTTGTAGTAGACGCCGTACTGCTTGCCGTCGACCTTGCCGATGTCCTGCCAGCCCTGGGAGTAGTTCTTGGCGAGCTCGGCCTGCGCCTCGGCGCCGAGCGGCTTGGCCCAGTTCTTCTCCACGGCCTGCTTGATCGCGCCCGGCTGGGGCAGCATCGCCACGTCCGGCGGCTGACCGCCCGCGATCTTCGATCCGAGGAAGTTGATGATCGGGTCCTGGGCGGGCACGAAGGTGACCTTGGCGCCCGTGCGCTTCTCGAACTCCGCCAGCACCTTCTTGAAGTTCGCCTGTTCGGCCCCGGTCCAGACGGCGGCGACCGACAGGGTGGTGCCGTCCAGCTTGGGAAGGGTGACGGTGCCGCCCGCGCTCGCGGTGCTCCCGCCGTCGCTCTTCTTGTCGCCGCCGCCGCCGCACGCGGTGAGCGAGAGTGCCAGTGCGCCCGCGGCGACGGCTGCCGCGGTCCTCGCGGCCGCGCGTGTCCGGTGTGTTCTGCTCGTCCTCAGCATCACTGCCCCGTTCTTCGTTCGTCGTCGAACGTCGACCGCTTGCCCCGTGCGCTCCGGTCTACGCCGGGTCCATGGGGTCGGCAAGAGCGCATACGGTGTCAAGTGGGCGATCGTGACCACGTCGTGATCGGGTGCGATCGGGACAGACCGGACTCGGGGCGGATCAGGCTCGGAGCCCGTCCGCTCGGAGCCCGTCCGCTCGGGGCCCGTCCGGTGGACGGACCCCGGGACGCGTCAGAGCAGCGACGGCACCTGCGCCGCCGACACCTCCCGGGCCGCCCGCTCCAACGCGCTGGCCAGCAGCGCCAGGTCCGTCGGACCGTTGCCCAGTTCCCGCACCGGACGGCGGGCCGGCGGGTCGCCCATGCGGGACCAGTCCAGCGGGACGACCGTGGGGCGCAGGGTCGCCGTGCGGGGGATGCGACCGGTGACCCGCCCGCCCTGGAAGGGAACCGTGCGCCCGCCCGCGACGCTGAGCTGTCCGCGCCCCGGCGCCGGCTCGTCCGCCCCGGACTCCGGCGCCTCCAGCGTCACCCGCAGCGCGGCCCGGCGGGCCGGTTCCGTCTCCGCCGTACGGCCGCCGGGGCCGGTGGCCGCCACCAGGTGGACGCCGAGCCGTTCACCCTCGCGGGCCACGGCCTCCAGCGCGCGCATCACGGAACCCGCGGCGGGCCGTCCGGGTGAACCCAGCGCGGGGGAGACCAGCGCGTCCAGGTCGTCCACGACCACCACCAGCCGGGGCAGCGGCGGCGCCTCGGTGCGCCGCCCGGCCGCTCCCGGCCGCAGCCGGATCGTCGCGCTGGGCGGGGAGTCGAGATCGCCCGAGCCGTCGGACCCGAGGCCCGGTCCCGGCCCCGGCCCGAGCCCGGCCCCGGAGTCCAGCCCGGCTCCGGGCCGGAACGTGCCGCGGGTCGAGGCCGTGCGCTGGGCGACGATCCGGCCCGAGACCTCGCGGTGGGCGTGCCAGGAGGCGAAGTCGGAGCGGCCGAGCAGCTCGGCCCGGCGCTTCAGCTCGGCGCTCAGCGACTGCGCGAACTCACGCATGCGCACCGGGTCGTTGGCGGTGAGATGCGTCGTGACATGCGGTACGTCCGTACAGACCCGCAGACCCTCGCCGTGGCCGCCGCCCGCGTTGCCCGAGCCGTCCCGGCCGTCCACCAGCACGATGCCCAGCCGGTCGGGGCGCTCGGCGGCGGCGAGCGAGGCGACCAGGGCCCGCAGCAGCTCCGTACGCCCGCTGCCCGCCGGTCCCTCGACCAGCAGATGCGGGCCCTCGGCGACGAGGTCCACGCCGACCGGCCCGCGCGGTCCGGCCCCCAGGACGGCCGCCGCCCGGCCGCCGAGCGCCTCGGCGTCGTCGCCGGCGTCGGCCCAGCGGGCCATCAGGGACGCGGGGGTCGCCCGCGCCAGACCCAGTTCGTCCAGGAGCCGCGCCGCCTGCGGCAGCGGCACCGACACACGCGGCTGGCGCTGGCCCGGGGCGCCGTCCGGACGCAGCGGCGCCAGCGCCCGCCCGAACCGCTCGGCCCAGGCGAGCGAGACGGCGTCCACGGCGGCGACCGTGCCGTGGCCGACCGGGCCGTGCCCGGCCGGGTCCGCGGCGATCCGGCCGATCCGCATCAGCTGTACCGCCGTCGCCACGTCCCCGCTGAGCAGCGCCACCGCGCCGCACTCGCGGAACACCGGGGTCGCCGCGCAGGCCGCCTCGTACGTCTGCGTCACCGGGGAGGCGGGCGAGGCCGGGGCCGTCTCGGCCAGGCACACCACGTGGATCCCCGCCCGCGGGCCCTCGGCCACCAGCCGGGCCACCGCCGCGCGCAGGTCCGTACCGCCGGGATCGCCGTCGACCACGACCACGGTGTACGGCCCGGGGAAGCCCTCGGCCGCGTGCGCCGCGGCGTCGCCCCGGGCCCAGGAGGGGCGCCGCGGGGAGGGCACGGCCGGCCGGTCGGAGGGCTCGGGCAGGTGGGCCGCGGAGGCGGGTTCCTGCGAGTGGTCCGCCAGCCGGCGCAGCAGTTCCTCGGTGCGGGCCGTGGCCTGCTCCCGGTCGTAGGCGAGCAGCAGTCGGCAGTCCTGGCCGTGCGCCGGGCGCACATGGGGCAGCCAGCCGAGCCAGGCCCACTCCGCGGCGCGCTCCTCCACCGGACGGGAGCGGTCCGCGCTGAGCAGGACGATCTCCAGGGTGTCCGGGGAGTGCAGCGCGGTGAGCTGGGCCACGACGGCGCGTGCCAGCCCGGACAGCCGGGGCCGCGGTCCCGCGAGGCCCAGCGCCCCGGCCTCGCGCAGATCGGCGGTCACCGGTACCGCGGGCAGCGGACCCGAGCCGTCGGGTGCGGTCCGGTCGGTGGTGCCGAGCCGCACCGTGAGCGTCTCCGGGTGTCCGGGGCCGCGCTCCCACAGCCGGGGGCCGGGGCCCAGCGCCGTCAGCAGCAGCGCGGCCGGGTCCGGCCAGGTGTCCGGCCTGCGGGGCGACAGCGCCGACGGGGCGACGGCCCCGCCCTCCGGCTGTGCGTCGTAGCCGCCGGTCCCGGCCTGGTCGGGCGCGCCGCGGCCGCCGGTCAGCCGCCGGGCCCAGCCGGTCAGACCGCCGGAGCGCCTGCGCGCGGCCGGTGCTCCGCCGGGCGTGTGGAAGGTGTGCGGGGGCACGGGGTCGGCGTCCGCCCCGGGGGCGGTCCCGGACCGGAGGGCGTCCGCCGTACCGTCGCCGAAGCGGTCGTCGCCGAAGCGGCCGGGGTCCGTGGTGCCGGAGCCGTCCGCCCCGGTCTGTCCGCCGTGGGTGTCGCCGCCGTCGCCTCCGCCGTACGCCGGGCCGGCGCCCGGCACGGCGCCGTGGTTCTCGATCAGCGGGGCTCCGCCCTGGACCGGCACGACGGGGGGTTCCACCGGGCCGTGGGCGCGGGCGCCGGGTGCGGTCCCGGAGGCGCCCCAGCTCACCGAGCCGTAGGCGTGGCCGGTGCCCGATTCGGGGATGCCGGCGCCGGTCGCGGTGTCCGGCGCTCCCGGAGCCTGCGCGGGCGCGGGCGCGACGGACGCGCCGGTGTGGTGCGCGTCGGAGGCCGCGACGCGGTGCGCGGTCCGGTCCTCGCCCTCCCCGGCGAAGGACTCGTTCCCGGTCGCGCGGGCCACCCGCACATGCCCCTCGCCGTCGGGGGTCGTCGACACCCTCGCCCCGGGACCCCCGGCGGGCGCGAGCCGCAGCGCCGACTCGCCTATGCGCAGCAGGGCGCCCGGTGTGAAGCGCACCGGGCGGGCGTGCACCCGGGTGCCGTCCAGGGCGGTGCCGTTGGTGGAGCCGAGGTCGGCGACCGAGACGCGGCCGTCGGGGTCGAGGGTGACCGCGCAGTGCAGCCGGGAGACGTCCGGGTCGTCGAGCGGGACGTCGGCGTCGGCGGAGCGGCCGATGTTCACCGGGCCGCCGTGCAGCAGATGGACCCCGCCCGCGTCCGGGCCCGCCACCACGTGCAGCTGGGCCGGGGCGTCGTCCAGCTCTGGGTGCGGCTCGGACTCGGCGGGGGCGCCCAGGGACAGCACCGCGCCGTCGATCAGCGGGGGCTCGCCCAGCGTGCAGCGCTGGGCGTCCAGCCGCTCCGCGCCGACGTACAGCACCACGGGACCGCCCGCGGACTCCCGGGGGCGGTCGTGCGCGGAGCCGCCCGCCTCGCCGGAGACCGTCGAGGACAGTGCCGCCGCGACCGCCGCCAGGGCCGTCCCCGCGGGCGCCGTGACCAGCACGTCGCGGGCGGTGACGCGCCCCCGCGGATCGGAGGGCGGACCCAGCGGGTCTACGACGGTCAGCCGGATCTGCATCGCCGTCAGCGGTCCCTTCTGCGCGGGCGCCCGCCGGGCGAGGACGAAACCGTGCCGCGGTCCCCCACCGCGGACTTCCCCCACCCCGCACGAGCACGTCGGCCAGTACTGGGGGCATCCTCGCACTTGCCACCGACAACGCGCCCGTCGCCCACCGTCAAGTGATCTTGATTGGTCGGCTCTGCCCGCAAAAGTGCCTGACCCGGACCGTGCGCGCGACCGCTTGAGATCGGTCACGTTCGCTTACGGCAACCACGGTCGCCCCGGCGAGCGTCTTTCCTTCGAACATGTACGGGAGCAGGTACGTAAGACCCACAGAATGACGGCATCCCGGTGCCGGGCGGAGCGACACTAGAGTGGGTCGGAACATCCGACAGTTGGGCCGGAACACCAGGCAAGCAGCAGGGAGCACATGACGTGCGGCCGGTAGGCAGCAAGTATCTGCTCGAGGAGCCGCTCGGACGCGGCGCCACGGGCACCGTCTGGCGAGCCCGCCAGCGTGAGACCGCGGGCGCCGAGGCGGCCGTGCCCGGCCAGCCCGGCGAGACCGTCGCGATCAAGGTCCTCAAGGAGGAGCTCGCGAACGACCAGGACATCGTGACGCGGTTCCTGCGGGAGCGGTCGGTGCTGCTCCGGCTGACCCATCCCAACATCGTCCAGGTCCGCGACCTGGTCGTCGAGGGCGATCTGCTGGCGCTGGTCATGGACCTCGTCGACGGCCCCGACCTGCACCGCTACCTGCGCGAGAACGGGCCCTTCTCGCCCGTCGCCGCGGCCCTGCTCACCGCCCAGATCGCGGACGCGCTCGCCGCCAGCCACGCCGACGGCGTGGTGCACCGCGACCTGAAACCGGCCAACGTCCTGCTGCGGCAGAACGGCGGCCAGATGCACCCGATGCTGACCGACTTCGGCATCGCGCGCCTGGCCGACTCACCCGGCCTCACCCGCACCCACGAGTTCGTCGGCACGCCCGCGTACGTCGCCCCGGAGTCCGCCGAGGGCCGCCCGCAGACCGCCGCCGTCGACATCTACGGCGCCGGGATCCTGCTGTACGAGCTGGTCACCGGGCGTCCGCCGTTCGGTGGCGGATCCGCGCTCGAGGTGCTGCACCAGCACCTGAGCGCCGAGCCCCGCAGGCCCTCCACCGTGCCCGACCCGCTGTGGACGGTCATAGAGCGCTGCCTGCGCAAGAACCCGGACGAACGGCCGAGCGCCGTGAACCTCGCGCACGCCCTGCGGGTCGTCGCCGAGGGCATCGGCGTGCACGCGAACTCCGCGCAGATCGCCGCCGCGGAGGCCGTCGGGTCCCTGCTGGCGCCGTCCGTGGTGCCCGGGTCCGCGGACGCCACCCAGGTGCTGCCCACCGGCCAGGCGCCCGGGATGTACGACCCGAACGCCGCGACCAGCTTCCTGCCGCACACCGGGGGCCCGGCCGGCGCCGCCGACCCCACCGCCGTACTGCCCAACAGGGGCGCGGCGGACCCGACGGCCGTCATGCCGCCGGTGCCGCCGAACCAGCCCGGGCAGCAGCCGGGCGGCCCGGCGGAGCCGCACCCCTGGCAGTCCCAGCTGCGGGCCGCCCGCGACCGCAACGAGCAGACGCAGGTCCAGTACCTCGACCCCGGCGAGGACCCGCTGCGCCGCCGCCCGCAGCGCCAGGTCGCCCGCCCGCAGCAGCCCGCGCCGCGCCCGGCCCGACAGCAGCAGCCCCAGCAGCGGCAGCCGCAGCACGGTCAGCAGGGCTACCAGCAGGGGTACGGGTACCAGCAGCAACAGCAGCCCCGGCAGCCGCAGCAGTACGCGCCGCCTCAGCAGCCCCGCCAGCCGCAGCAGCCGCAGCGGCCCGCCCGGGAGCCGCGCGAGCCCCGCCAGCGCAGCGCCAACCCGATGAAGATCCCGGGTCTGGGCTGCCTGAAGGGGTGCCTGTTCACGATCATCATCCTGTTCATCGCCGGATGGCTGATCTGGGAGCTGACCCCGCTCCAGGAGTGGATCGGCACCACCCGGAGCTTCTGGGGCCAGATCGTGCACATGTACAACCAGGTGTCCGGCTGGATCGGGGACCTCGGCAACAGCGGCGCGCCGACCGGCGGCAGCGGCAACTGACGGCCCGGCCGGACCGGCGGCGCGACCGCCGGTCCGGCCGTCTGTCTGGGGATTTGTCGACACCTGACAGGTGATTTCCGCCTCGGCGGTGAAGGTTGGCTCGCCGGACGCGTAGTTTTGGCGACAACACGCGTCCGTAGGAGCAGCCTTGGCACGGAAGATCGGCAGCCGGTACGCCGCCCACCAGATCCTGGGGCGCGGCAGCGCCGGCACGGTGTGGCTGGGCGAGGGGCCCGAGGGGCCCGTCGCCATCAAGCTGCTGCGCGAGGACCTCGCGTCCGACGAGGAACTCGTGGGCCGCTTCGTCCAGGAGCGCACGGCGCTGCTGGGCCTCGAACATCCCCATGTGGTGTCCGTACGGGATCTCGTCGTCGACGGGAACGACCTGGCACTGGTCATGGACCTCGTCCGCGGCACGGATCTGCGCACCCGGCTGGACCGGGAGCGCAGACTGGCGCCCGAGGCGGCGGTGGCCATCGTGGCGGACGTGGCGGAGGGACTCGCGGCCGCGCACGCCGCCGGGGTCGTCCACCGGGACGTCAAGCCGGAGAACGTCCTGCTGGACATGCAGGGCCCGCTGGGTCCCGGCGGCGCGCACCCGGCCCTGTTGACGGACTTCGGGGTCGCCAAACTCATCGACTCCCCCAAGCGCACCCGCGCCACGAAGATCATCGGGACGCCGGACTATCTGGCGCCGGAGATCGTGGAGGGGCTGCCGCCGCGGGCCGCGGTGGACATCTACGCGCTCGCGACCGTGCTCTACGAGCTGCTGGCCGGGTTCACGCCCTTCGGGGGCGGGCACCCGGGCGCGGTGCTGCGCAGGCACGTGACCGAGACCGTGGTGCCGCTGCCGGGCATCCCCGAGGAGCTGTGGCAGCTGATGGTGCAGTGCCTGGCGAAGGCACCGGCCTCGCGGCTGCGCGCCACGGAGCTGGCGGCCCGGCTGCGGGAGCAGCTGCCGATGCTGGCCGGGATGCCGCCGCTCGACGTGGACGAGCCGGACGCGGAGCCGGGCGAGGCCCCGATGGACGAGGCGGGCGAGCCGGCCGCGTCCACAGGTGAGCGCGCGGTGCGACGGCGCGGGGCCGTACCCCTGGTGCCGGGCGCGAAGCCGGACTCCAACCGGGACACGCACACCTCGATGCGGGTGCCGGGCCCGGACGAGCTCGCGGGCGGCGCCCGGGGCACGGCGCGCGCGCCGCGGGCCGCGGGGGCGCCCCGGCCCGGATCCGCGCGCCACCGTGCCTCGGCGCGCAGACGCCGGGTGACGCTGGGGACGGCCGCGGTGGTCCTCGTGGCCGCGGTCGGCGTCGGCACCTGGTGGGCCACGGCCGGGGACGACACGGGGACGACCCCACAGGACACCAAGCACTCGGCCCCGCAGACGCCGTGACCTGACCCGGCCGGACCCGCCCGTCGCCCGTACGGGACCGGGCCGTCGGCCGTCCCGGACCCGCGCGGCGTCCGTCCCGGCTCCGCCCGTCGTCCGGGTCGCCCCGGCCGGCGGGTGAGGTCGCCGCTGCCCCGGCGCTCGTCGCCCGGCGGAGCCGTTACGCTGGATGCGTGGCAGTCGTCGATGTATCCGAAGAGCTCAAGTCCCTCTCCTCGACCATGGAGTCGATCGAGGCCGTTCTGGACCTCGACAAGCTGAGGGCAGATGTCGCCGTGCTCGAGGAGCAGGCGGCCGCGCCGTCCCTGTGGGACAACCCGGACGAGGCGCAGAAGATCACCAGCAAGCTGTCCCACCTCCAGGCCGAGGTCAGGAAGGCGGAGGCGCTGCGCGGACGGATCGACGATCTCGTCGTGCTCTTCGAGATGGCCGAGGAGGAGGACGACCCGGACACCCGCGCCGAGGCGGAGTCCGAGCTCGTCGCCGTCCGCAAGGCGCTGGACGAGATGGAGGTCCGTACGCTCCTGTCCGGCGAGTACGACTCCCGTGAGGCCCTCGTCAACATCCGCGCCGAGGCCGGTGGCGTCGACGCCGCCGACTTCGCGGAGAAGCTCCAGCGGATGTACCTGCGGTGGGCGGAGCAGAAGGGCTACAAGACCGAGCTCATCGAGACGTCGTACGCCGAAGAGGCCGGCATCAAGTCGACCACCTTCGCCGTACAGGTGCCGTACGCCTACGGCACCCTCTCGGTCGAGCAGGGCACGCACCGTCTCGTCCGTATCTCTCCCTTCGACAACCAGGGGCGGCGGCAGACCTCCTTCGCGGGCGTGGAGATCCTGCCCGTCGTCGAGCAGACCGACCACATCGAGATCGACGAGTCCGAGCTGCGGGTGGACGTCTACCGGTCGTCCGGCCCCGGCGGCCAGGGCGTCAACACGACCGACTCCGCGGTCCGGCTGACCCACCTCCCCACCGGCATCGTCGTCTCGTGCCAGAACGAGCGGTCGCAGATCCAGAACAAGGCGACCGCCATGAACGTTCTCCAGGCGAAGCTGCTGGAGCGGCAGCGCCAGGAGGAGCGGGCCAAGATGGACGCCCTCAAGGACGGCGGCAGCTCCTGGGGCAACCAGATGCGTTCGTACGTCCTGCACCCGTACCAGATGGTCAAGGACCTGCGCACCGAATACGAAGTCGGCAACCCCGAGGCCGTGTTCAACGGTGAGATCGACGGCTTCCTCGAAGCCGGGATTCGCTGGCGCAAGCAGCAGGAGAAGTAACCGACGGAACGATTTGTCGACAAGGCAACTGCCGCCGAACAGGCGGCAGTTGCCTTTTTCCGCCCCGGCGACTGGGCTTTTCGTCACACTCTCGCCCGCGGGGTCCGGCATAGGCCCCGTACGAGGACATCGCGCGCGCAACGGCCTTGACGTTGCTTTGAAAAGTGGGAAGGGTAAAGCGCGGCATGCGTATCTCTGGGGCGCATGTGAACCGGGGGCGCGGCGAACTTCTCAGCCGTCCCCGTTGATCACCGCCCCCCGTACGCGGCCCTCACTGACGATCGGCTACTGGGGGTAGCAATCAGATGACCAAGAAGACGCGCATTCGCTTCGCGCGGATAGCCGCCGGTGCCGTGATCGCGGCCGGTGCCTCGCTGACGGTGGCGGGTGCCGCCTCGGCTCTCGACCTCGGCGTCTCCGTCGCCGGCGCGGGTGCCCCGGACGGTACGTCGGAGGGCACCTCGACGGGTACGTCCGAGGGCACCTCGACGGGTACGTCGGAGGGTGCGTCCACGGGTACCTCCGAGGGCGCCTCGGTGGGCGTGACCGAGGGCACCTCGACGGGCACGTCGGAGGGTACGTCCACGGGTACCTCCGAGGGCACCTCGACCGGCACGTCCACGGGTACCTCCGAGGGCACCTCGACGGGCACGTCGGAGGGTACGTCCACGGGTACCTCCGAGGGCACCTCGACCGGTACTTCGACGGGCACGTCCACGGGTACCTCCGAGGGCACCTCGACGGGCACGTCGGAGGGCACGTCCACCGGTACCTCGGGGGGTTCCTCCACCACCGGCGGTTCGAGCTCCACCGGTGGCTCGAGCTCCACCGGCGGTTCGAGCTCCACCGGAGGTTCCGGCACCACCGGTGGCAACACGAACACCGACACCAACGGCACCAACGACAACTCCGCGCAGGAGGAGGGCTCCTCGGCCCTCACCGACACCTCGGAGGCGTCCAACACCTCGGCCCAGAGCAACGGTGAGCAGCTCGCCGAGACCGGTGCCGGCCAGACCGCGTTCCTGCTGATCGGCGCCGCCACGATGATCGCCGGTGGTGTCGCCTTCCGCGTGCTGCCGCGTCTCGCGGGCGGCCGTGGCGGCGCTGCCGCCTGACGGTGACCGACCCGGTACGGAACGTGCGCGCCCGTACCCGGACATGAGAAAGGGCCTGGAACGAAGCCATCGTTCCAGGCCCTTCGTACGAGCGCTGCCGCGTACCTCGCCTACACGGTCTGGTGCGCGAGCAGCGCCACCGCCGCGATCAGCACCGCCAGCAGCGCGATCAGCGTCATCGGGTTCATGCCTGCGAGGAAGTTCTCCTGTTGCAGCCGCTCACGGTTCGCGCGGCACACGGGGCATCGGCCCTCGTTCACGGGCGCCGCGCAGTTCGCGCACACCAGCCGGTCGTACGTCATGCGCTCACCCTCCTCGCACCGGTTCACCCACACAACGCTCGCCGAAGCGAGAACGTTCCCCCTCCACTGTGCCAGGTTCCGCGGAATTCGGCGCGGCCCCCTTTATGCTGCCCCGACACCCGGCCCGGCAGGCCTTCCGTCGCGGCGGGAAACGCCCGCACAAATGCACACATCCAGCACGCAACCATGACCGGAGCCTGCGCTTGCGCGTCCCGGTCGCGTATGGTCACGCTCATCTACCCCCGGCGACCCGTGGTGCATCCGTGATCCGATTCGACAATGTCTCCAAGGTCTACCCCAAGCAGACCCGCCCCGCACTGAGGGATGTCTCCCTCGAGGTGGAGAAGGGCGAGTTCGTGTTCCTCGTGGGGTCCTCCGGCTCCGGGAAGTCCACCTTCCTGCGGCTGGTGCTCCGTGAGGAGCGGACCACCCACGGGCAGGTGCACGTCCTGGGCAAGGATCTCGCACGCCTCTCCAACTGGAAGGTGCCGCAGATGCGCCGCCAGCTGGGGACGGTCTTCCAGGACTTCCGGCTGCTGCCGAACAAGACGGTGGCGGAGAACGTCGCCTTCGCACAGGAGGTCATCGGCAAGTCGCCCGGCGAGATCCGCAAGTCCGTGCCGCAGGTGCTCGACCTGGTCGGGCTCGGCGGCAAGGAGGACCGTATGCCGGGCGAGCTGTCCGGTGGTGAGCAGCAGCGCGTGGCCATCGCGCGGGCCTTCGTGAACCGGCCCAAGCTGCTGATCGCGGACGAGCCCACCGGAAACCTCGACCCGCAGACCTCGGTCGGCATCATGAAGCTGCTCGACCGGATCAACCGGACGGGCACGACGGTGCTGATGGCGACCCACGACCAGAACATCGTGGACCAGATGCGCAAGCGCGTCATCGAGCTGGAGCAGGGCCGCCTCGTCCGCGACCAGGCACGCGGCGTCTACGGCTACCAGCACTGACCGCACCGTCCACCCCGAAAGGCCCAACCAGACGCCATGCGCGCCCAGTTCGTTCTCTCGGAGATCGGTGTAGGTCTCCGTCGCAATCTGACGATGACCTTCGCGGTCGTCGTCTCCGTCGCCCTCTCGCTCGCCCTGTTCGGCGGCTCGCTCCTCATGAGCGACCAGGTGAGCACCATGAAGGGCTACTGGTACGACAAGGTCAACGTCTCGGTCTTCCTCTGCAACAAGAGCGACGCCGAGTCCGACCCCAACTGCGCCAAGGGCGCGGTGACCTCGGACCAGAAGAAGCAGATCCTCGCCGACCTGGACAAGATGACCTCGGTCGTGCAGAAGGTCACCTACGAGTCGCAGGACGAGGCGTACAAGCACTACAAGGAGCAGTTCGGCGACTCCCCGCTGGCCAGCTCCCTCACGCCGGACCAGATGCAGGAGTCGTACCGGATCAAGCTGAAGGACCCGGAGAAGTACCAGGTCATCGCGACCGCCTTCGACGGGCGGGACGGCGTGCAGTCCGTGCAGGACCAGAAGGGCATCCTGGACAACCTGTTCGGGCTGCTCAACGGCATGAACTGGGCCGCGCGGGCGGTGATGGCGCTGATGCTCGTCGTCGCGCTGATGCTGATCGTCAACACCGTGCGCGTCTCGGCGTTCAGCCGCCGGCGTGAGACGGGGATCATGCGGCTCGTCGGCGCCTCCGGTTTCTACATCCAGGCGCCGTTCATCATGGAGGCGGCCGTCGCCGGACTCATCGGCGGCACGGTGGCCTGCGGATTCCTGGTGGTCGCCCGGTACTTCATCATCGATCACGGTCTGGCCCTGTCGCAGAAGCTGAATCTGATCAACTTCATCGGCTGGGACGCGGTCCTCACCAAGCTCCCGCTGATCCTCGCCACGAGCCTGCTGATGCCCGCGCTTGCCGCGTTCTTCGCGCTGCGCAAGTACCTGAAGGTGTGACACATGCCAAAAGGACCGTACGGACAACCGTCCGTACGGTCCTTTGCGTTGTCCTAGACTCACCGCCATGTCAGGTCGTGACCCGTTCTGTCAGTCCCGCCGCTTCGGCCGCGGGGCCGCCCTGACATTGGTGTTCGCGAGCGTGCTCGCCGCCGGTGCGGCGACGGGCTCCTTCCCCGACCCCGACTCCAAGAACGCCGAGTCCGCGGCCCGCCCGACCGGATCGGCCGACACGGCCGGTCACCACGAGGACGTCGCCAGGGCGGCCGCCGAGGCGATGGCCGCCGGCAAGTCCCCCATGGAGGCCGCCGAGCGCGCCGTCAGCCGCAGCGGGGACCGCTGGGGCGCGGTGTACTCGCAGGGGGAGTACCAGGAGTTCGAGGAGGCCCTCGACGGCCAGTACACCGGCGTCGGCCTGTGGGCGCGGCGCGAGCGGGACGGCCGGATCGAGGTGACCAAGGTCGCCGCGGGGTCCCCGGCGTCCTCCGCCGGGATCACCAAGGGCGACCGGCTGCGCAGCGTCGACGGCGAGAAGGTCGACGGGCGGCCCGTCACCGAGGTCGTCTCCTTACTGCGCGGCGACGCCACGGACGCGGCCGCCGGTACCGAGGTCACCCTCGGTCTGGAGCGCGGCACGCACACCTGGTCCCGGACCCTGCGCCGGGCCACGCTGTCCACCGACTCCGTGACCGTGCAGAAGGCCGTGGGCGGCGTCACCGTCATCACGGTCGCCGCGTTCACCAAGGGCGTCGGCGACGACGTACAGGCCGCCGTGCGGCAGGCCCCGGCCGGCGCCGGGATCATCCTCGACCTGCGCGGCAACTCCGGCGGGCTGGTCACCGAGGCCGTCACCGCCGCCTCCGCCTTCCTCGACGGCGGCCTCGTCGCCACGTACGACGTGGACGGCGCCCAGCGGGCCCTGCACGCCGACCCCGGCGGTGACACCACCAGACCGCTGGTCGCGCTCGTCGACGGCGGCACGATGAGCGCGGCCGAGCTGCTCACCGGCGCGCTCAAGGACCGGGGCCGGGCGGTCGTGGTGGGCTCCAGGACCTTCGGCAAGGGCTCGGTGCAGATGCCGAGCAGGCTGCCGGACGGCTCCGTCGCCGAGCTGACCGTCGGGCACTACCGCACCCCGTCGGGCCGGGGCGTGGACGGTACGGGCATCACACCCGACGTGGAGGCCGACGGCGCGGCGCTGGCGCGGGCGCGGACCGTGCTGAGCGGCCTGGGCGACACCACGTGACCTCTCGGGAATCGGCTTTCCTTCCCACCCCTGTGTAGTGCGAAAATGGCAAGCACTATGTCCAAGGGAATGTACGTACCGAAAGAGTCCCAGCAGAAGCAGCAGGGGACGGCCGCCAAAGCCAGAGATGGCGAGAAGGGCGGCAAGCGCAAGATCGTCGCGCAGAACAAGAAGGCCCGGCACGACTACGCGATCATCGACACCTACGAGGCGGGCCTCGTCCTGAGCGGCACCGAGGTGAAGTCGCTGCGGCAGGGCCGGGCCTCGCTGGTCGACGGCTTCGTGCAGATCGACGGGCACGAGGCGTGGCTGCACAACGCCCACATCCCCGAGTACAGCCAGGGGACCTGGACCAACCACTCGGTGCGCCGCAAGCGCAAGCTGCTGCTGCACCGCGAGGAGATCGACAAGCTGGAGTCGAAGGCCCAGGAGACGGGACACACCATCGTGCCCCTCGCCCTGTACTTCAAGGACGGCCGGGCCAAGGCCGAGATCGCGCTCGCGCGCGGCAAGAAGGAGTACGACAAGCGGCAGACGCTGCGCGAGCAGCAGGACCGCCGGGAGAGCGACCGCGCGATCGCGTCCGCGAAGCGCAAGCAGCGGGGCGCGTAGCGGCCGGGGAATCCGCCGACGGGGAATACAGTGGCATCGGTGCGCGTTGGTCACGTACGATGGCACTGCACCTCACAGCGGGTGCGCACCCTCTCCGGAGGGCCCTCCACGGAGGGCTCGGCGGTGAGTATTGAAAAAACAACATGGGGATGATCGGTTTCGACAGCGGCTGTTGAAGCAGGGGAAGCGTGTCGAGGAAGCGGCAATGATCTCGTTAACCATATGTCGCAACCAATAATCGCCAATTCTAAGAGCGATTCCCAGTCCTTCGCCCTCGCTGCCTAATTAGGCAGTGAGTGAAGGACCCTTAATGGGTGTCAGCCCGGGGGTGTTCCCGACCCGGATCCTGGCATAATCTAGGGAACTAAACCGTCCTGCCCGGTCACGGGGTCGGACGGGAAATCAAACAGTGACTGGGCCCGTCGGCGACTTGTTCGCGTGATCACCGGGGCCGAGAAAATCGCAGCGAACTGCACACGGAGAAGCCCTGATTTTGCACCGTTGGACGCGGGTTCGATTCCCGCCATCTCCACTCATCCCATGTGGACAAAGGCCCTGCCGCTCTTGAGCGGCGGGGCCTTCGTCATGTCATACGGCCAACCCGGGCTCGACGGCCCGCCGCCCTGCGCGGCCCCTGCGCGGCCCCTGCGCGGCGCCCGTGCTCCCCGGGCCCGTCCGAAGTCGTCGGACATCCGAGGCAACCGAGCCTCCGCTTTCTCACTCTTCACAGACGCCACACATGTGGTTACCGTTCGGTAGGTCACCTGAGTTTCGGCCAAGTGGCCAACGTGGGCACCGGAGTTGACCACTCCGCTGTCGCGTACGTCGATCAGCGACCGGGGGAACACCGTCGCTACGGGGAGGGGTACGTCGTCATGCCGCGATTCCTGAAGCAATCGAGCCGCGCCTGCGCCTGACCCGCGCACGGCACTTCCACCTCTTCGAGCGGGCGCCCTGGCCTGCCCTCTTCCTTCACGAAGAACATTTCCTTCACGAAGAACGGATGCTCTTTTGCGCTCCAGACCATGGTTCGCCATGCCCCCGGCACGAAGAACCGGATATCTCACGCGACTTGTGCCCTCCGTGCTCGCCCTCGCCGTGCTGGCCACGGTCGCCGGGCACCCGGAGCTGACGCACAACCGGGACAACGACTTCAGCCCCGTGGCCGACAGCTACGACGGCTTCGACGCCAAGGCCGCCGAACAGCTCCGCCAGGACGAGTGCCTGATGGGCGACGTGCTGCGCATGGGCGGCCCCGCGATGTACTCCGTCGCGCAGGACGGCCTCAACCAGACCCCGGACAAGCTCCACACGGCAGCCGACCGGCAGTACTGGAACACCACCCCGCTGAGCACCGCGTTCCAGAAGGACCGCGACGACATCGACAAGATCGACCTGCACGGTCGGCTCAACGAATGGCAGAAGCCGTTGTCCGGGCTGCCCACGCCCGGCGGCTTCAAGTCCGTCGCTGACTTCAGCGACCCTCCGGGCACGGCCGGTCGTGGCCAGGACTTCTTCGCGCAGGTGGGCATCAGTCCGTGGCTGGGCGCGCAGTGGTGGAAGAGCGAGAGCGACTACTACAAGGACCCGACCCCGCTCGCCGACGACGTGACCCTCAAGGCGGTCAAGGATCTCGGCACCCCGCTCTACGGCAAGGACCCGGACCCGACGCTCCCGACGTGGAACCGGGACTACGAGGAACACCGGGCGTGGGACAGCCTGGTGAACTGGTCCCTGGAGCCGACCGGCGCCGACAACGCCCGTATCTTCCTCTCCTCCGGCGGCTTCCCGCGTACGGCTCCCGAGCCGGGCAGCGTCGAGTACCGCATGGCCGTGGAGGACCTGAAGACCCGGTTCGCCTCCTGTGCCTGGCGCACCCCGGCCGACCCGAACAAGGTCCTCGGCAAGGAGGTCGCGGCCGCGTCCGGCGAGTGGCAGCAGGAGATCGCCGCCCAGACCGCCCAGCGCAACCAGATCCTCAACGCCAACCGGGACTCCACCAAGTCCCTGGCCGCCGGTGCCTCGGCGCTGGGCGAGATGTTGGGCCAGTCCTGGATCGCCGACCATCTGACCCGCTGGCAGGACTACTGGTCCGCGGGCGGAGCCGGCTGGATCGGCGACAGCCCGATGGTGATCCACGCGCACGGCGCCACCGACAAGTGCCTCGAAGTGGGCGGTGGCAAGAAGGACAACGGAACCCCGGTGCAGATCTACACCTGCAACGGTTCCCCGGGCCAGAAGTGGCAGATCAGCGGTGACACGCTGATCAACGTCAACTCCGGCAAGTGCCTGGACGTGAAGGGCAAGGGCACCACGAACGGGACGGCGTTGCAGATCTACACCTGCAACAGCGGCGCCGGTCAGCAGTGGCAGTACGACCCCCACGCGACGACGCGCCTGTACAACCCCGGCACCGCCAACTGCCTCGATCTCGCGACGTACGACAACGGCCGTGACGGGCGGATGTGGGACTGCAAGGGCACCGACCCGCAGAAGTTCGACATCGTCCCGTCGGGTCACAACGGCACCGACAAGCTCGACTACCCGACCAAGGCGCAGTTCGACAAGGCGAAGAAGGGCGTCGCCGACGCGCAGGCCGAGTCGAAGAAGCAGCTCGACCTGATCAAGGCGCAGGCCGCTGTCGCGAAGAAGGCCGCGACCGACACGGACACCGCCACGAAGGCCGCCTACGCGATCGCCGACCAGGCCGGTGCCCCGCGGGGCCGCGGTCTGCTGGTCGGCCAGCAGAAGGCACAGGTGACCAAGGCGTCGGCGGCCGCGCTGGACGCGCTGTCGAAGGCCGGTGACACCGCGTACGCGGCGACCCGTGCCTCCGCAGGTGACAGCGAGACGATCGCCGCGCGTGCGTTGACGCAGGCCGCGCAGTCGAAGGCCGCGTTCCGTACGGCCGCCGCGCAGGAGGCCAACGCCCAGGCGAAGGCCGCCGCCGACGCGGCCGCCGTGCAGGCGAAGACGGCCAAGGACGCGCGGGACCTCGCGCGGGCCAAGCTCGTCGAGACGCAGAAGGCCGAGGCGGACGCGAAGGCGGCCGCCGCGACCGCGCACGCCAAGCGGCTCGCGGCGGAGGCCGAGGAGGCGACGGCGAAGGCGGAGAAGGAGACCGCCGCGGCCAAGCAGGCGGAGGCCGCGCAGCACAAGTCCAACGCCGAGGGGTACGCCAAGACCGCCGCCGACGCCAAGGGCCGGGCGGAAAGCGCCGAGGGTACTGCCCGCAGCAAGCGCCAGGACGCCGAGGCCGCGCGGGACGACGCGAAGGGCAAGCGCGACGACGCCTGGGACGCGGAGAACAAGGCGAACGCGGCCCGGGCGAAGGCCGACGCCACGGACGCCTACGCCGACGCGCACGACTCGTCCGACGACGCCACGCAGTCGAGGGCCGCGGCGAACGACGCCGACAGGGCCGCCGACGACGCGGAGGCGGCGGCGGGCTCGGCCCGCTCCGAGGCGGACGCGGCCACCAAGGCGGCGGCCGACGCGGACGCCGCGGCGACGCGTGCGGAGGCTGCGGCCAAGCGGGCCCGCTCCGACTCGGACGCCGCGCAGGCAGCCAAGGCGAAGGCGGACGCCGCCGTGCGCACCGCGACCAGCGCGGCCGCGGACGCCATCGTGGCCTCCGAGGCCGCCGCCAGTGCCGCCCGTACGGCCGTGAAGCTGGCCGACGACGCAGAGAAGAGCGCCGCCGACGCCAAGAAGCAGGCCGACGCCTCGAAGGCGGAGGCCGCCAAGGCGGTCGCGGGCGCGGCGGACGCCGCAGGTCACGCCTACACCACCGCGCAGGCAGCGGAGGACGCGGGCGCTTCCGCTCAGCAGGTCGCCGCGCCGGCGAACGACGCGATCCAGCTCGGCTCGCCGTACGTCACCACCGACTCGGCGGCCGGTCTCGTCGTCCTGACGGGCCAGTCGTCGAAGACGATCGCCGAGCAGCAGCAGGCGGTCGCGGAGGCGCACGCGGCCAACGCGCAGAAGAACGCCGAGCAGGCGCAGACCCTGGCGAACGCGGCGACCGGCGACGCGAAGGCGGCGTACACGATCGCCGCCGAGGCCGCCGGACACGCGGCGGACGCCCGCAAGTCGGCGAAGGAGGCGCTGGGTTACGCGTCGGAGGCGGCGAAGGCCGCGGCGGACGCGCAGCTCTCGCTGGCCCGTGCCATCGACTACGACCAGCAGGCCGGCGAGGACGCCGCGGCCGCCGACAAGGCGGCCGGACGCGCCGAGGGCTACGCCAAGGACGCCCGCTCCTCGGCCGACCAGGCGGCCCAGGACGCCTCGGCCGCCCGTTCGGCAGCCGCAGCGGCCGAGCAGTCCGCGAAGGAGGCCCGCGCGGCGGCCGACCGGGCCGACGCCGAGGCCACCGCGGCCGAGGAAGCGGCGAAGGACGCCCAGAAGTACGCGGAGTCGGCCCAGCAGGCGGCGGACGAGGCCGAGCGGAAGGATGCGAACAAGGAGGTCTCGACCGGCTCCGGCACCGGCATCAACGGTGTCTTCTACGTCGTCGACAAGATGACGGAGACGGCACCCGCCAAGCAGCTCAACCCCTGCGACTACGTGCCCCAGGGGTGCACGGTGACGTACGAGCTGCATGTGGACATCACGGTCAGTTACTACTTCTGTGTCAACCCGGACGTCCCCGCCACCGAGGCCGGCTGCCCGAAGTCGGACACGGTCTTCCTCAAGACGGAGACGCTCAAGGACCAGACGAACAACTGGACCCACCACTTCAGCATGGGTGACATCACCCGGCTCGGCTGGCAGGCCCTCTTCGGGGAGAAGCTCGGCGCCGTCCTGTACGAGGTCGTGCTGGGGGATGCCCGCGATTGCTACCACGGCAACGGGGGCAGTTGCGCCTGGGCCGCGGCGATGTTCGTCCCGCCGTCGATGGCCACCAAGCTCGCCGAGGCGGCCAAGCTCGCCGTACGGGTGGAAGACGCCGTCAAGACGGGCGCGAAGGCCGCAGAGGTGCTCGCGGACCTGAAGAAGATCTTCGGTGAGGCGGGCGCCGCCCAGGCGATCGCCGACTCCACCAGCGCGGCGGGCATGGGGCTGCGTATCGCGCAGGCCGTGGCGGAGCGGGCCAAGATCGCCCGTGCCGCGCTGGACCCCAAGCTGCTGGAGAAGCTCAGCAACGCCGGCGTGAAGTTCGACAAGGCGAACACGATCTGGGTCATCGAGTACGCCAAGCCCGGTGTGAACCTCGCCTGGCTGGAGAAGGGCAATGTCAACGCGGGCCTGATCCACATCATCTTCCGGCACGCGGGTGAGTTCGCGACCGCCGGAGTCCGGATCGAGGACATCCCGGCCCTCGTGAGCAAGGCGCTGACCGAGGGCACCCGGGTCGGCACCCAGGGCGCCGGCCGGCCGATCTACGAGGTCGTCTTCAACGGCAAGACCCAGCGACTTGCCATCAGCGTCGGGGACAATGGATTCGTGATCGGAGCGAACCCCGTATGACCCGCGAACAACCCGGGGACCTGCTCGTGCAGGCCCGCGGCGAGCCGTCTCCGCTGTACGCGCCGGAGGAGCCGCAGGCCTACGACGACCTGGCAGCCTTCACGCGCAATGTTCCCCTGGACGACGACCGGCTGGACCTTCCGGCCGATCTGGCGGACGCGCTGCGCTCCTGGTCGTCGTCCCGTCCGCCGGAGGGTTTCACCTCCCGCCCGGACCTGCGCAGGCACGTCAAGCAGGGTCTGGTGCTTGCCCGGACACTGGCCCGGCGGCTCGGGCCGTCGTGGCCGGTGCGCTTCTGGGACGAGCGCCATCGGACGGCGAAGTGGGTGTGCTGGAGCTGCGACCGCCTGCACTGGGAACGCGACAGCCACGGCGCGCCGCCGTACCCGGTCGACCTCACGGTCGAGGGCGAGTTCCAGTACGGTCCGCTGCGCTCCGGTGGGTTCGGGGACTTCTTCCCCGACGATCCCGCCGCCGGGCTGGACCTGTCCGACGACCTGGTGGCCGGCCTCTACGCCTGGGCGAAGAGCATCGACACCACGGTCAACTTGGACCTGCGGGACCGGGAGGACGGCAAGTACGACGACGAGTGGCAGCGGCTCTTCCACGAAGGGACGGAGCTGGCGAGGCGGGTCGCCCACGAGCTCGGCCCCGACCGGAAGGTGACCTACAACGGCCTGGCGAACGCCGCCGGAGCCGGGCCGGTGCCGATCACCTGGCAAGGGGACCGGCAGTTGTAGGCACGAGCAGGACGTCGCCGTGAATCGGACGGCCCAAGGGCCCGCACTCATTCGGGTGCGGGCCCTTGTCGTGCGCTTCCGCTTCGGGTGTCAGCGCAGGCTGAACGTGGACACCCGCACCCCCTGCGACAGCACCAGGTACACGTCGGTACGCCCCTTCGCCGCACCCGCGAGGGCCGCCGAAACCGTCGTGTAGTCGTACGGCGACGACGTGCCGGAGAAGTCGGCCGTGCCGATCAGGCGGCCCGTCGGGGAGCCCAGGCGGATCTCCGCCGTGCCGGGGGAACCCGCCAGTCGGGCGGTGAACCGGGAGACGCCCGAGCCCAGTTGGGTGTCCGCGAACTTCAGCCAGGCGCCGTCCGCCGTCGCCGAGACCGCCGTACCGGACGCCTTCGACTCGTCGACCAGGCTGATCGTGCTGTGGTCGCTGTAGTCGTCGAAGTTCTCCGCCCGGGTCGGCGTGGAGAGGTTCCGGGGCGGGATCGTCTCGCCCTTCACCTGCCAGGCGGCGCGGGCGCGGATGTCGGTCGAGGAGGATCCGGCCAGCACGTCGTAAGTGCCGGTCTCCACGACCCACCTGGAGCGGGTCACGTCCCAGTGGGCCAGGTCCGAGGCCCGCAGCTTCAGCCGTACCGTCCTCGTCTCGCCCGGCCTCAGTGTCACCCGGTCGAAGGACTTCAGCTGCTTCAGCGGCTGGGTGTCGCGGGACGTGCGCTGGTGGACGTAGAGCTGGACCACCTCGGCGCCCGTCCGGCTGCCGGTGTTGGTGACGTTCAGCTCGTAGCCGCCGGGCACCTGCTTCAGGGCGCCGTAGCGGAACGTGGTGTAGGAGAGGCCGTAGCCGAACGGGTAGAGGGCCCGGCCCTTGAAGTACTGGTAGGTGCGGCCGGACTTGATGATGTCGTAGTCGAGGATCGACGGGAGGTCGGCCGCCGACTCGTACCAGGTCTGGGTGAGCCGGCCGGCCGGGTTCGCGTCGCCGTAGAGGAGGTCGGCCAGGGCGTTGCCGGTCTCCTGGCCCGCGTGGGAGGTCCACAGCAGGGCCGGGACCTGCTGCTGCAACGCACCCAGTGTGGTCGGGTAGCTGTTCTCGACCACGACCACTGTCCTCGGGTTGGCCGCTCGCACCGCCTTGACCAGGGCCTCCTGGGCGGGGGCCAGGCCCAGGTCGGTGCGGTCGTGGGCCTCGCGCCCATTGATCGCGGGCATGGAGCCGACCACCACCACGGCCGTGTCCTTGCCCCGGACGGCGGCGACCGCGTCGTCGATCCCGCTGCGGACGACGTCCTTCGTGTAGCGCGCGGCCGCGTCCTTCGTCACCAGGCCGAGGGTGCCGGCCGCGTCCGTCGGGCCGAGGTAGACCGGGTTCGACCACCAGGACTCGCCGGTCTCGTAGCCCGCGTAGCGCAGCAGGTACGTGCCGTCGTCCTGCCGCTCCAGCTTGAACTGCTGCTGTACGAACCAGCCGTTGGGCTGCGCCTGGTCGTTGACGAAGTTCGACCAGTTGTAGCCGACGTACTTGCCGTTGGCGGCCGAGCGCAGGGTGACGACGCCCGAGCCCCAGTCGAACACGTCGAACTGGGCGGAGGTGCCGGAGTCCGCGGTCTCCTTCAGGGGCGCGCCGGTCTCGTCCGTGCCCGCCGTGACGTACTTGCCGGTCGCCGTGTCCTTCAGCGCGATCCGGTCCACGCCCTCGCTGCTCGCGACCGGTGTGCCGAGCTTCGCCGCGATGCCCTGCTTCGGGGTCACCGTGTACGGCGGTGTGCCGGAGTACCAGTCGGTGTAGACGGTGTCGGCGAGCGGGCCGACCACGGCGGCGCTCGCGGACTTCCGCAGCGGCAGCGTGCCGTCGTTCTTCAGCAGCACCGCGGACTCGGCGGCGGCCTCGCGGGCCAGCTCGCGGTGGGCCGGGCTGTCGATGACGGAGGCGTCGATGGCGCCGTACCGGCCGCCGCCGGGGTCGAACTCGCCGAGCCGGACCCTGATGTCCAGGATGTGCCCGGCGGCGGCGTCGACGTCCGACTCCTTCAACAGGCCTGTGGACAGGGCCGACTTGATGGCGTTCGTGGTCGGCGCGGAGTCGGTGTCGTTGTCGGTGAAGCTGTCGATGCCCGCGGTCAGGGCCGCCGCGTCCGCCTCGGCCTGGGTGGCGAAGTACTGCTGGCTGCCGGTGAGGTTGCCGGGCGCGAAGGCGTCGGTCACGTTCAGCAGGTCCCGCGAGGTCCAGGTGCGCACGGTGTCGTCGAGCAGCGGACTCGCCGTGTTCGGGCGGCCGTTGACGAGGTTGTACGAGGACATCACGCCGGTGGCCGCGTCCGCCGCGATCGCGGGCTTGAACGCCTGCTCGTCGTACTCCTTCAGCACCCGCGGACGCAGCTCGGAGGACGTGGTGTCGCGCTGGTACTCGTTGTTGTTCGCGAGGAAGTGCTTGAGCGTGGGCGCCGTCTTGAGATGGTCCGGGTCGCCGCCGGTCAGCCCGGTGCCGTACGCCGTGGAGATCGAGCCGGTGAGGTACGGGTCCTCGCTGTAGCCCTCCTCGTTGCGGCCCCAGCGCGGGTCGCGCAGCAGGTTGACCACGGGCGCCCACAGGTTCAGGCCCCAGCCCGCCGGGCGCTGCTGCTGGAAGCCGCGCGCCTCGTCGCCGACCGCGGAGCCGACCCGCTCCATCAGCGCGGGGTCCCAGGTCGAGGCCAGCCCGATCGCCTGCGGGAAGACGGTGGCCCTGCCCAGCCAGGCGACGCCGTGCAGCGCCTCGGTGCCGGTGCGGAAGGACTGGATGCCCAGGCGCGGGATCGCGGGCTCGTACTGGTGCAGCAGGGAGATCTTCTCGTCGAGCGTCAGCCGGGACAGCAGGTCGGCGACCCGGGCGTCCACCGTCAGAGCGGGGTCGCGGAACGGGTACGCCGGGTCGTCCGCGTGGACGGGGGCGGTGGCGCCGAGACCCGCGATCAGGGCCAGGGCGACCACCAGCGTGGTTCTGCGTCTTGTCCGCGTGCCTTTCTTGCCTTTCTTGCCTTTCGTTCCCTTCGTGCCTTGCATGTCGCGGCTCCTTCGACGGTTCGAATGAGGGCCTTGCACAGGGGGTGGCAACGGGGGGTGGGATCAGGGCGTGTCGCGCGGTGCCGTGCTCGCCCGCCGGGTCAGCCGGGGCGGCAGCAGGGTGGCCTCGGGTACGTCGTCCCCGGCCAGCTTCCGCATCAGCAGTTCCACCGCCCGCTCGCCCACCTCCGCCGACGGCAGGGCGATGGAGGTGACGGGCACCCGCAGGGACTCCGCGAGCTCGTCGGGGCAGATCGCGGTGACGGACAGATCGCCCGGGACCCGCAGCCCGAGCTGCTCGAAGGCGTCGATCAGCGGTTCGAGGACCGCTTCGTTGTGGACGACGACCCCCGTCAGCGCGGGCTGTTCGCGCAGCAGCTGTTCCGCGACCCGGCGGGCCGCGGCGGGCGCCGCCTCGCACGGGTGGACGGTGGAGGCGAGCCCGTTCCGGTCGGTGGCCGCGGTGAACCCCTGGACCACGCGCTGCGCGAACGCCGTCTGCCGCACGTACACCTCCGGCGGCGACCCGACCAGCGCCACCACCCGGTGCCCGAGCTGCGCCAGATGTTCCACGCACAGCTCGCCGGCCGCCTTGAAGTCGAGGTCTATGCAGGTCAGCCCGTCGGCCTCGGCCGGGAAGCCGATCATGACCGAGGGGCGGTCCAGGGAGCGCAGCAGTGGCAGCCGGGGGTCGTCGAGCTGGACGTCCATCAGGATCAGCGCGTCCACCAGCGCCGTGTCCGCGACCCTGCGCAGCCCCTCCTCGCCCTCCTCCTGGGTCAGCAGCAGGACGTCGTGGTCGTGGCGGCGCGCGGTGGTCACCACCGACACCGCGAACTGCATGACCACCGGCACATGGATGCCGGTGCGCAGCGGGACCACCAGCGCCAGGACGTTCGAGCGGCTGCTGGCCAGCGCGCGGGCGCCGGCGTGCGGGCGGTAGCCGAGCTCGCGGATGGACGCCTCCACCCGCTGCCTGGTCTCCTCGGAGATCGGTCGCTTGCCGCTGAGCGCGTACGAGACGGTGCTGGGGGAGACCCCGGCGTGCCGGGCCACATCAGTGATCTTCACCATCAGTCCAGCTCCACCGTCAGGAACCCGGTACCGGCCGGTGCCCGTACCTCCCGCTCGCCTGCCGCCAGACCCCACGGCGCCGAGGGGTCCTCGCACGAGGCCCGCAGGGTGTCGCCCTCCCGTACGACCGTGAAGGTCACGTCCCCGGCCCGTACCGTCACCCGGGCGCCGCGCCGCAGCCCGTACACCCGCAGGGTGACCCCGTCGGCGAAGTCGTAGTCGGGCCGGTCGGCCACCGCGCCCACCGGGATCACCGCCCCCGGCCGCACCAGCAGCGGGACGCTGTCGAAGCCGTGCCGCTCGCGCACCCAGCGCGGCCCGGTCACCGTCCGCCCGGTGCGGAAGTCGGTCCAGTCGCCCTCGGGGACGTAGTAGGTGACGTCGCCCTCGTCGCTGAAGACGGGCGCGACCAGCAGGTCGGGGCCGAGCATGTACTGCCGTTCCAGGTGCGCGCACCCGGGGTCGTCCGGGAACTCCAGGGCCATCGCCCGCATCACCGGCGTGCCCTCGGTGTGCGCGGTGCGGGCCGCGTCGTACAGGTAGGGCATGAGGGCGAGCTTGAGCCGGGTGAAGTGGCGCAGCACGTCCACCGACTCCTCGTCGAACAGCCACGGCACGCGGTAGGAGGAGCTGCCGTGCAGCCGGCTGTGCGAGGACAGCAGGCCGAAGGCGATCCACCGTTTGAACAGCGCGGGGGACGGCGTCCCCTCGAAGCCGCCGATGTCGTGGCTCCAGTAGCCGAACCCGGACAGTCCGAGCGACAGCCCGCCGCGCAGCGACTCGGCCATCGACTCGTACGACGCCTCGCAGTCGCCGCCCCAGTGCACCGGGAACTGCTGGCTGCCCGCGGTGGCCGAGCGGGCGAAGACGACCGCCTCGCCCTCGCCGCGGTGCTCGCGCAGCACGTCGAAGACGGTCCGGTTGTAGAGGTACGGGTAGTAGTTGTGCATCCGCTCCGGGTCGGAGCCGTCGGACCAGGCCACGTCGACCGGGACGCGTTCGCCGAAGTCGGTCTTGAAGCAGTCGACGCCCTGGTCGAGCAGTGCCTTCAGCTTCTGCGCGTACCAGTCGCGGGCCGCCGGGCTGGTGAAGTCGACCAGCGCCATGCCCGGTTGCCACAGGTCCCACTGCCACACGCTGCCGTCGGGCCGGCGCAGCAGGTGCCCGAGCGCCCTGCCCTCGGCGAACAGCGGTGAGCGCTGGGCGATGTACGGGTTGATCCAGGCGCTGATGCGCAGCCCGCGTTCCTTCAGCCGGGCCAGCATGCCCTCCGGGTCGGGGAACACCCGCGGATCCCACTGGAAGTCGCACCAGTTGAACTCGCGCATCCAGAAGCAGTCGAAGTGGAACACGGACAGCGGCAGTTCGCGATCCCGCATGCCCTCGATGAACTTGGTCACCGTCTCCTCGTCGTAGGAGGTGGTGAACGAGGTCGACAGCCACAGCCCGAACGACCAGGCCGGCGGCAGGGCCGGGCGCCCGGTCAGGGCCGTGTACTTGCGCAGGATCTCCTTGGGGGTCGGCCCGTAGATGACGTAGTACGTCAACTGCTGGGCCTCCACGCTGAACTGGACCCGTGACACCGCCTCCGAGCCGACCTCGAAGGACACCTTGCCCGGATGGTCGACGAAGACGCCGTAGCCCGCGTTCGTCAGATAGAACGGGACGTTCTTGTAGGCCTGTTCGGTGGCGGTGCCGCCGTCGGCGTTCCAGATGTCGACGACCTGGCCGTTCTTGACGAGCGGGCCGAACCGTTCGCCGAGGCCGTAGACGCTGGTGCCCACCCCGAGCCCGAGCTGTTCGCGCAGGTAGTGGGTGCCCGTCGCGTCCCGCATGATGCCCATGCCCTTGGGGCCGCTGCCGGTGAGCGACCGGCCGTGGGCGAGGAAGTCGACGCGCCAGGGGCCGGTGCGGGCCACCCGCAGGGTGAGCGCGCCGGAGGTCAGGGCCGCGTGCTCGTCGTCGTGGGTGATCTGGGGGCTGAACTCCTCCTTGCGCACCTCGAACTCGGGACCGCGCGGCTGTTCGCCCTCGAAGTGGGTGAGGGTGACGCCGATGACGTCGGGCAGCGGCGCGTGCGCGCTGATCGTCACGACCGGTCCCTTCAGCAGGTCGCCGCGGTGGCGGATGGGCTGGGTGGGCGCGTGGATCTCCAGGGTGCCGCCCCCGGAGGGGGTGCCCGCGGTGGCGGTGACATCGAGGACCTCGACCGGGTGGGCCGCGGTGACGCCCTCGCGCAACAGCCAGTAGCCGTCGGTGAACTTCACGTGGGGGGTCCTTACTTGACGGCACCCACGGCGATGCCGCGGGTGAGGGTCCGCTGGAAGACGAGGAAGAACACGAGCGCGGGCAGCACGCCCAGCAGCGCCGCCGCGTTGGTCATCGTGGCGTCCATCAGGCGCTGGCCCTGGAGGACGCCGAGGGCCACCGACACGGTCTGGTTGTCGTTGGAGATCAGCATCACCAGGGGGAGCAGGAACTCGTTCCACGTCCAGATGAAGAAGAAGACGAGGAGCACGCCGATGGTGGGGCGGCTGACCGGGACGACGATCCGCCACAGCACCTGCCACCTGCTCGCGCCGTCGATCCGGGCCGCCTCGATGATCTCGCGCGGGAACCGGCCGAGGACGGAGGAGAGCAGGTACGTGCCGAACGCCGCCTGGATCACCGTGAACACGATGATCACGCTCAGCCTGGTGTCGTACAGACCGGCCTGCTTGCTGAGGTAGTACACCGGGTAGACCAGTGCCTCCTGCGGCAGCATGTTCGCCAGGACGAAGAAGGCCAGCACCCAGGTGCGGCCCTTGATGCGGCCGATGCCGATCGCGTACGCGTTCAGCACCGACAGGACGGCCGCTCCCACGGCCACGCAGCCGCTGATCAGCACCGAGTTGACCAGCTTCTGGCTGTAGTCGACGCGCTCCCAGAAATCCTTCAGGCCGTCCAGATAGAGACCGTCGGGGAGGCTCAGGGGGCCGTTCTGGGAGTACTCCGTCGGCGACTTCACGGCGTTGAGGGCGACGACGACGAACGGCACGACCATGAACAGGGCGGCCAGGCACAGGGCCGCGAGGACCGGGTAACGGCGCAGGGCGGTCATGTCCGCACCCCTTCCTCCGCGTCCTCCGCACGGGTCTGGAGCTTCAGCCCGACCAGCGAGAGGGCGAGGATGATCACGGTCAGCACGGTGGAGATCGCGGCGCCGTAGCCGACCTGGGTCTTCTCGAAGAACGTGGCGAAGGAGAAGTACGAGGGCACGTCGGTCGCGCCGCCGGGACCGCCCTTGGTGAGCACGTACACCGCGCCGAACACCTTGAGCGCGGCGATCGAGCACCAGGTCAGCACGACATACGTCTCCGGCCGGATCTGCGGCAGCGTGATGTGCCAGAAGCGGCGCCACCAGCCGGCGCCGTCCAGCTCGGCGGCCTCGTACAGCTCGGGGTCGACGCGTTGCAGCCCGGCCATGAAGACCACCAGCGGGAAGCCGAGCTGCACCCACACCATCACCCCCATCACGCTGTAGAGCGCGAGGTCGGGGTCGCCCAGCCAGTCCCGCTGCCAGGAGCCCAGGCCCACGGCCTTCAGCAGGGCGTTGAGCGAGCCGTTGTCGGGGGCGAGGATCCAGCTCCAGACGATGCCCGCGACCGCGATCGGCAGCACCTGCGGCAGGTAGAAGCAGGCGCGCAGCACGGCGACGACCCGGCTGCCGAAGTGCTTGCCGACGTAGTCGAACAGGGCGGCGGCCAGGACGAGTCCGAGCCCGGTCGGCAGGACCGCCATGGCGACGACCATGAACAGGCTGTGCCGGAACGACGCCCAGAACTCGGTGTCGTCCAGCAGCTCGCGGTAGTTGGCGAGCCCGGACCAGGTGGGGCTGCCCACCCCCTGCCAGTCGGTGAAGCTCACACCGGTGTTCATCAGGAACGGCACGACGACGACCGCGAGGAAGGCGAGCGCGCCCGGGACGAGGAACAGTGCGTAGGAGTCGCGGGGGCGGCGCGGGGGCCGGGGGGCTTCGCCCCTGCCGACCGCCCGCGCGCTCCGTTCGACGGTGACCGTCATTTCTTCGGTACGCCGTTGTCGTACGCCTTCTGGAGGGCGTCGAGGTAGGCGTCCGGCGTCGCGCTGCCCGTGATCAGCTTCTGGGTCTCGGAGACCAGGACGTCGTAGAAGCCGGGCACCGGCCAGTCCGGGTAGAAGGCCAGGCCGTCCCGTCCCGACAGGGTGTTGAAGTTGGTGATGAGCTGCTGCGACTTCGGGTCGGTCACCGCGCTCGCGTCGGCGGCCACCGGGACACCGCCCTTGTTGCCGAGCAGGTTCTGGATCTTCTTCGACATGGTGATGTCGATGAAGTCGTAGGCGAGCTCCTTGTTCTTGGCGTTCTTGGGGACCACCCACAGGTTTCCGCCGGAGCCGAGGGTCAGGTTCGAGCCGGGCCACAGGAAGCTGCCCCAGTCGAACTTGACCTCGTCCTGGAACCGGCCGTACCACCAGCTCCCGGAGAACAGGATCGGCGCCTTGCCCTGGATGAAGGAGACGCCCGCCTCCTCGGCCTTGGTGCCGCTGGAGGTCTTGGCGATGTAGCCCTTCTTCACCCAGTCGGCGAAGGTGGTCGCCGCGTAGGTCCAGGCCTGGTCGTGGAAGTCGGTCTTGCCCTTGTACAGCTCGTAGGAGTCCACCCAGGAGCGGTCGGCCTGGGACAGGGCGAGCTGGTACAGGTACTGCTGGGCGAGGTACTCGGCGCCCGCGTTCGCCAGCGGGGTCACCTTGTTCTTGACGAACACGTCCATCGCGGCGGTCAGTTCGTCGACCGACTTGGGCTCGGCGAGCTTGTACTTGGCGAACAGGTCCTTGTTGTAGAACACCATCGTGTACTCGGCGTAGTTGGGTACGCCGTACCACTTGCCGGAGCCCATGACGCCCTGGGCGTCGTAGCGGCTGGTGGTGGCGACGCCCGCGCTGAGCTTCTTGTCCCAGCCGCGCTTGGCGGCCTCCGTGCTCAGGTCGGTCAGCAGGCCCTGCTTGGAGAGCAGGCCCGCCGTCGCGTTGCCCTTGTTGTACTCCATGAGGTCGGGGGTGTCGGAGGAGTTCAGGACCATCTGGGCGGTCTTCTGGATCTGTTCGAAGCTCTTCTCCTCGTACTTCACCTTCACGCCCGGATGCGAGGCCTCGAACTCCTTGATGGCCTCGTTCCAGGCCGCGCCCATCGCGCTGTTCGGGGCCTCGTAGTGCCACAGCTTCAGGGTCTTGCCGTCGCCGGACGAGCCGCCGTCGGAGCCGCCGCAGGAGGTCAGGAGCAGTGATCCGGTCAGGATCACCGCACTCGCCACCACACGCCTTCGTGTCGTCAACATCCCGTGTCTCCTGGGGAGTCGGATGGGCATCGGGGGTGTCACGCGAGGAACCGTCGAATCGATTCGATGCGTGACGTCGAAGCGCTTCGACGGGGGAAGGTAGGTGGCGGCTGTGGACACGTCAATGGGGTGCGCGGGAATTGCCTCGTGCGGATCGGGACGGGTCCGGTGCGGGAGCGGTGCGGTTACGGTGTGTCACTCGCCGAAGGTCTGATGGGCGAGGGAGATCAGCAGGGCCACCGCGGCCGCGGTGACCGGCACCCCGAACCCGGCCGCCGGAGCGGCGTGCTCGGACATCCAGCCGCCGGCCGCGCTGCCGCAGGCGATACCGCCGAGCAGGCCGGTCACCGCGAGTGTCATGCCCTCGTTGAGACGGCCCTCGGGGGTGCGCTCCTGCACCAGCGCCATCGTGGTGATCATCGTGGGGGCGGTGGCCGTCCCGGCGGCGAACAGCGCCACCGCCAGCAGCGCGGACGATCCGGTCAGCGTCGCCGCGAGCAGCGGCAGCGTCAGCATCGCCGTCATCGCGGCCAGACACCAGGGGTGGCGCCACTCGGCAGGCCCGGACGGCTTCAGCGACCCGTACACCAGCCCCGCCACGCACGAACCGGCCGCCTGGAGGGCGAGCACCACGCCCGCCGCGGCACGGTGTCCGTGCGCGTCGGCGAACGCGATCGTGACGACCTCCGTCGACCCGAAGACCGCGCCCGTGGCCAGGCACACCGCGAGCAGCGGGGGCATACCGGCGGCGCGCAGCGGGGAACGGGCCGTGGGGGTGCGGTGCGGCGGCGGCTGGGTGGCACGCTGGGCGGCGAAGACGAGCACCCCGGTCACCAGCAGCGCCACCCCGGTCAGCGTCCCCGCCTCCGGGAAGAAGGCCCCGCACAGGAAGGCCGCGAGGACCGGGCCGAGCATGAAGCACAGCTCGTCCGCGGCCTGCTCGAAGGAGTTCGCGGTGTGCAGCGCCTCCGGCGTGTCCGCCAGCAGATGCGCCCAGCGGGCGCGCGACATACCGCCGGTGTTGGGGGTCGTCGCGGTGGCCGCGTAGGCGGCGAACAGGGTCCAGTCCGGGGCGTCGCGACGCACGCACAGCACCAGCGCCAGGGAGCCCAGCGCCGCGAACAGCGTGGCGGGCACGGCGACCCGGGCCTGGCCGTGCCGGTCCACGAGCCGGGCGATCCAGGGCGCGACCAGCGCGGTCGCGGCGAGCCCGGTCGCGGTGACGGCACCGGCGAGGGCGTACGAGCCCCGGGTGCCCGCGATCATCACGACCGCGCTCACGCTGAACATGCCCATCGGCAGCCGGGCGATCAGGTTCCCGGCGGTGAACGCGCAGGTGCCGGGGCGGGCGAAGAGCCTGCGATAGGGGCCGGGCGGGCGGACGCGGCGGCGGGAGGCGAAGTCGACGGCGACGACGGCATCGGCGGTGACGGTCCAGAGCGGAACCCCCTCGGGGGTGTCGCGGGGACTGGGCTGCGGCATGGATCAACGGTGGCGCCGGCCCCGCCGACGGGTCCAACACCTTCCGCGGGCCGATTCACGCACTCCTGTTGTAAGTTCACCGGATGCCCGCTCCCCGACACCTCGACCCCAGGCTCCTGCGCGCGTTCCTCGCCGTCGCCGAGGAACTGCACTTCACCCGCGCCGCGGCCCGACTCTACGTCGCCCAGCAGGCGCTCAGCCGCGACGTGCGGCGGCTGGAACGGGAGTTGGGGGCCGAGCTGCTGGTGCGCACCACCCGGCAGGTGACGCTGACCGGCGACGGCGAGCGGCTGGTGCCGCTGGCGCGCCGGGCGCTCCAGGCGCAGGACGACCTGCTCGGCGCCTTCGGGCAGGCCCGGCCGCTGCTGGTGGACCTCAACTTCCCCGACCAGCCCACCGCGCGCCGGGTGCTGTACCGGGCCCGTGAACTCGCCCCCGATCTGGAGCTGATGGCCCGCTACGAGAGCGGCCTCGCCGGGGCGGCGGGGGAGATGGTGGCCGGGCGGCTCGATGTCTCGTTCGGGCGGTTCGCCGGCCTCGACCCGGCGCTGCGGTCCCGGCTGGAGCACCGGCTCGTGCGGTACGAGCCGATGGCGGTCGTGCTGCCCGAGGACCACCGGCTGGCGGCGCTGGCCGAGGTGCCGCTGGCCGAGCTGGCGGGCGAGACGGTGTACGCCGGCGCGGGCAACCCGCGCACGACGGAGTGGACGGACCTCGCGCACCGTCTGTTCGAATGCCGGGGGATCCGGATCGCGGCTCCCGCACCCCTCGCGGTGGGGGACGAGGAGTTCCGACGGATCATGGCGAAGTTGCGAAACCCCATTCTGGCCGTAGTGGGCTTTCCGGCCATGCCTGGGACGGTGCTGCGGCCGCTCGTCGATCCGGTCCCCTTGTCGCCCGTGTCGCTCGTGTGGCGAAAGGGGCTGGTCCATCCGGGATTTGACGCTCTTCGGCAGGCCGCGGACGAGATCGCCGCCCGGGAGAGATGGCTCAGCCGACCAACGGACGGATGGGTTCCGGCCATTGACGAAGATACGATTGGGGCCCACACCTGACACGCTGCGCACATGGATCACGCCTGTGCGCTACATTCGATGGTCTGAGCACGGTGTGGTAATGGGGCGCGTTCGAATCGGGTGGGGGCCCGGTTCGGCGGCGGGTGCTCGGCTTCGTACGCGCTTCCGGAACTGTCCCGTGGGGGGAAGTGCGCACGTGAAAAAGTGGCGGAAAGACGCCCAACCGGAACGGCCCGCCGGAGCATCGGTGAGCCATGACCACCAGTCGACGGGGGAGAACGCTCAGAGCTATTTGGAAACCGGCAGAACCGGGGCTCCTCCGGAACGAATCGGACCGTCCGGGGAACGAACCGGACCGCCTTCGGAGCGGCCTGGATCGGCCCCCGGTGCGCGGCGGGTCGGCCGTCACGGCGGCCGGGCCCGGATCTCGACACCCGCGACCGGACCCGACGCAGGGCTGGGCACGGGCTTACGGCCCGGGGCCGAGATCCTGTCGTCGGCGGGCGGCGCCACGCCGCCGGCCGTCCACGACCCCTGGAGCGAGTCGCGGGCATCGGCGGCGGAGCACGGGAACGAGCACGACCCGGACGAGGTGACCGTCTCGATGGACGCCGTCCAGTTCGGCGAGGCGACCGCGCGGGCCGCCAAGGACGGCGGACCCGAGCCCTCCGACGCGCCGGTGTTCGTGGACGAGTCGGGGCGGCGCAGCCGCACCTTCAGACGGCTCGGCATCGCCGTGGGGCTCGCCTGCGCGGCCTACGCCGCCGTCATCGTCGTCACCCTACTGTCGGGCAACTCCACCGCGCCCTGGCTTCCGGTCCCGGTCCCGGGCAAGGACGACAAGCCCGCCGGCCAGGTCGACACCTCCCCGGCGCCCAGCGCCAAGTCCCGTCCGACGCACGCCGGTCCCGGCGCTCCGGCACCGGGCGTGACCTCGCCCGGCGGTGCGGCCACCGCCTCGGGCACCGGCCCGAAGCCCAGCGCGTCCGGCCGCAGCGGCAGCCCGAGCGCCTCCGCGAAGCCCCGGTCGTCGGCCAGCGCCTCCGCGAAGCCCAGTCCCAGCACGAGTTCCAAGAACCCGGTGACGGAGTCGTCCCCGCCGGTCGTCTCGTCCCCGTCCCCGTCCGTGCCGGGCGACGGCTCGCCCTCGCCCACGCCTCCGGCGAGCCCGGACTCCGGCGCGGCGCACCCGGTCGCACAGGCAGCACCGGACCCGGTCCCCGTCCGGTCGGGCGCCGCCTCCTCGAACTCGTCCTCGCACACGGAGAACGTCCTCTGATGGCATCCCGTTCCAACCGCCGCTCCGCGAAACGGGCGGCCGGCCGGCGACGGCTGCCGCTGCGCAGCCTGCTCCCGCTCCTGCTGCTGTGCGCGATGCTCGCGATGCTGATGCTGCGCGGCTATGTGCACAGCGAGATCCTCGCCGACTTCCGGGTCCGGCCCGAGGCGTCCACCGACAAGGTGCCGCAGAAGATCCTCGACGGCGGTCCGGTGATCGACACCCGCGGCGGCAAGGAGACCAGCCTGCGCCTGCCCGACCACCGCATCGTCCTCACCTTCGACGACGGCCCCGACCCGACCTGGACCCCCAAGGTCCTCGACATCCTCAAGAAGCATCACGCGCACGCCGTCTTCTTCGTCACCGGCACCATGGCCTCCCGCTACCCGGAGCTGGTCCAGCGCATGATCGACGAGGGGAACGAGGTCGGCCTGCACACCTTCAACCACCCCGACCTCTCCTACCAGTCCACGGGCCGCATCGACTGGGAGCTGTCGCAGAACCAGCTCGCGCTCGCGGGCGCGGCCGGCATCCGCAGCTCGCTCTTCCGGCCGCCCTACTCGTCCTTCGCCGACGCCATGGACGACAAGTCCTGGCCGGTCACCAAGTACATCGGCGCACGCGGCTACCTCACCGTCGTCAACGACATCGACAGCGAGGACTGGCGCAAGCCGGGCGCCGACACCATCATCGCCAACGCCACGCCCAAGGGCGGCAAGGGCGCGATCGTCCTGATGCACGACTCCGGCGGCGACCGCCACCAGACCGTGCAGGCCCTCGACCGCTATCTGCCACAACTCCAGGGCCAGGGCTACCAGTTCCAGAACCTCACCGAGGCACTCCAGGCTCCCAACGCGGACACCCCGGTCACCGGCCTCGACCTGTGGCGGGGCAAGGCCTGGATCTTCCTGGTGCAGGCCTCCGACGACGTGACCGGCGTCCTGGTCGTCGGCCTCGCCATCGTCGGCGGCCTGGTCCTGGCCCGCTTCGGCCTGATGCTGCTGCTGTCCGTCCTGCACGCCCGCAAGACCCGCCACCGCAAGTTCCGTTGGGGTCCACAGCCGGTCACCGAACCGGCGTCGGTGCTGGTCCCGGCGTACAACGAGGCCAAGTGCATCGAGAGCACGGTCCGTTCGCTGACGGCGAGCGAGCACCCCATCGAGATCCTCGTCATCGACGACGGCTCCAGCGACGGCACCGCCCGCATCGTCGAGGACCTGAACCTCCCCGACGTACGGGTGATCCGACAGCTCAACGCGGGCAAGCCGGCCGCGCTCAACCGCGGCCTGGCCAACGCCCGTCACGACCTGATCGTGATGATGGACGGCGACACCGTCTTCGAGCCGGCCACCGTCCGCGAGCTGGTCCAGCCCTTCGCCGACCGGAAGGTGGGCGCGGTCGCGGGCAACGCCAAGGTCGGCAACAAGGACACCCTCATCGGTGCCTGGCAGCACATCGAGTACGTGATGGGCTTCAACCTCGACCGCCGGATGTACGACGTCCTGCGCTGCATGCCCACCATCCCCGGCGCGGTCGGCGCCTTCCGTCGCTCCGCGCTGGAACGCGTCGGCGGCATGAGCGACGACACCCTCGCCGAGGACACCGACATCACCATGGCCATCCACCGCGACGGCTGGAAGGTCGTCTACGCGGAGAAGGCCCGCGCCTGGACCGAGGCCCCGGAGTCGGTGCAGCAACTGTGGTCCCAGCGCTACCGCTGGTCGTACGGCACCATGCAGGCGATCTGGAAGCACCGCAAGGCAGTCGTCGAACGCGGCCCGTCCGGCCGCTTCGGCCGCGTCGGCCTGCCGCTGGTCTCCCTGTTCATGGTGCTGGCCCCGCTGCTGGCCCCCCTGATCGACATGTTCCTCGTCTACGGCCTGCTCTTCGGCCCCACCCAGAAGACGATCCTGGCCTGGTTCGGCGTCCTGGCCGTCCAGGTGGTCTGCGCGTCCTACGCCTTCGTCCTCGACCGTGAGCGCCTCACCCCGCTCATCTCCCTGCCCCTCCAACAGATCCTCTACCGACAGCTCATGTACGTCGTCCTGCTCCAGTCCTGGATCACGGCCCTGACCGGCGGTCGGCTGCGCTGGCAGAAACTGCGCCGCAAGGGCGGGGTGTCGGCACCGCCGAACATGCCCGCGCAGGAACAGCGCGTCATGGACGGAAGGCCGGTCGCATGAATCCGCACCACCCCGAAGCCACCACGACCACCCAGCCGCCGAACCCGGCGCGCATACCGCACCAGCCCTCGGCACCCGACCCGGCGCCCGCGCCCACGTCCGAGGCCACGCCCGCGCAGGAGCCGAAGCGCGCCTCCGGACGCGACCGGTACTTCGACCTGCTGCGCGCGATCGCCCTCTTCCGGGTCGTCTTCTACCACCTGTTCGGCTGGGCCTGGCTGCCCGTGGTGTTCCCCTCCATGGGCGTGATGTTCGCCCTGGCCGGCAACCTCATGGCCACCTCGCTCGGCAAGCGCCCCGCCGTGCAGGTCGTACGCGGCCGGATGCGCCGTCTGCTGCCCCCGCTGTGGCTGCTCGGCGCGGTCGGCGTCACGGGCATGCTGCTGGGCGGCTGGGGTCCCGACTCCGACGGACACCCCGGCTGGTGGTGGATCCACCTCGGCTTCTGGATCCTGCCGCTGAGCGACCCGCCGTTCGGCGACCAGGTACATGGCATCCACGGTCTGATCGGCGACGAGTGGGCCACGGAACTGGCCGTACCCCTCTGGTACATCCGCGCCTACCTCTGGTTCGTGCTGCTCTCCCCGCTCATGCTGCGCGCCCTGCGCCGGCTGCCCTGGCCGACGATCCTCGCGCCGATCGCCCTGTCCGCGGCACTGGAGTTCGGCCTGCTCACCGTGCCCTTCTCCCGGCTCGACTCCAACCTCAGCGACTTCGGGGCGTTCGGCTCGTGCTGGCTGGCGGGGATGGCCCACCAGCAGGGCATCCTGAAGAAGCTCCCCCGCTACGTCGTGCCGTCCCTCGCGCCGGTCGTCGCGGGCATCGGCCTCTGGTACGCGCTCACCCACGGCTTCGCACCGGGCAACGACCTCGACGACATGCCGTTCGCGCAGGCGCTGTGGTCCTTCGCAACCGTGCTGATGCTGCTGCACATCAGCCCCTCGTGGTCCGAGTGGCCGCGTCCGCTGCGCCGCTGGGACCGCCTGGTCACCCTCCTCAACGCCCGCGCGGTGACCATCTATCTGTGGCACAACGTGTGCATCGTCGTCGCGGGCACCCTCTGGGACCACCTGTGGAACGTCACCTTTCTGTACGACGACGCGCCCTGGATCCTGACGAGTTCCTGGCCCGTGCTGGTCGTGGTCTGGGCCCTCACCGCCTGCTGCGTGCTCTGCTTCGGCTGGATGGAGGACGTCGCGGCAAAGCGCAGGCCACGGCTGTGGCCCGACGGTTCGGGCTCGCGCGCGGGAGCGCACCGGGCCTGACGGTCCGTCCGGCCGCACTGGTGTCATGACGCGAAGCCCCGCTACCGTAGCGGGGCTTCGCCACTACGACACAGGAGCCTCCCGTGACCCGCCGCCCTCGCCTGCTCACCACAGCCGCCGCCGGAGCGACGGCGCTGCTCCTCCTCACCGGGTGCGGTGGCGGAGACGGTGGTTCGAAGGGCAACGACAAGATCGCGGGCGCGGACACGGACACGTCACCGTCGGCCTCACCGAGCCCGTCGGCATCCAAGGCGGCGGATCGACCGAAGATCGAGCTGCCGTCGGACGACATCCTGACGTTCACTCCGGAGAAGGCCGGTGACGCGGTCAAGGACGCGATTCTCAGCGACAACGCGGAGTTCGTCCGGTCCATGGACGCGGCCATCATCGCTCAGAATCCGCGTCTTCCCGCGCTGGAGTACTACACGGAGGGCGAGGGGGCCGCAGCGGCCCAGCAGTGGGTCCAGGGGTTCAAGGACGCCGGCCTGTCAATCACCGGAACCGTGCGCTACTACGACCGTCAGGTCAACGTCGAATCCAAGGACAAGGCCTCGCTGACGTACTGCGGCGACGAGAGCAAGGGCTTCAACAAGGTCGTCAAGACCGGAGTGGTCCAGAAGACGAAGGCCACCAAGAACAGTTACGTCCTCTATGGCGTCCAGGTCGAGAAGAACGACAAGGGAGTCTGGGAGCTCGTGAAGATCGCTTCTACTCGGGGGGCCGACAGGTGCCAGCCGTGACCCGCCTCGCCCGTGGCATAGCGGCCACTCTGGTCGCTACGTCACTCTGCCTGATCTCGGCTCCCGCCGCGATGGCCGACCGGACCCCCGGCGGCGGGTCGGTCGGCGACGGTTCCGGGTCGGACACGAACACCTCCGGCAATGTAGACGGCGACACCGTCTCCGCTTCCGCCAGCGGCGTCGTCTTCGACACCTCCAACAACGGCCATGGTTCGTCCGTAGGACCCGTCGCCTCCGCCGACAGCTCCTGGAGCCCGCCCGCCTGCTGGTACGCGCCGAAGTACACGCCAGAGCAACTCCAGAAGACCTTGGAGCCGATCTGGGAGGCGGGGTCAACCGGCGACCAGTGGGACCTGGAGCAGCGCGAGACGTACGTCAACGGCAACCCGTACAAGGACTTCAACAAGGACAAGACCGGCAAGGGCTACTTCTGGGACTCGTTCGTCGACAAGAGCTACCCGCCCGGCTGGGACAAGTGCACCAAGGAGATCTTCTGGGTCGACACCGGTGACCAGCCGCCCGCCGACGCGGTGAACGCCGTGACGCCCGAGGTGCTTGCCGCGCTCGCGTACGCCCAGATCCGCGTCCCCACCAAGCCGGTCAGCCTCAAGCCCGAGGGCACCACCAAGGTGAACCTGCCGACCTGGGCGTGGCTCGACGGCGCCGACTTCAAGCCCGTCTCCGTCACGGCGAGCGTTCCGGTGCTGGGTATCTCCGCGACCGCGACCGCCGAACCGTACTCGCTGAAGATCGAGCCCGGCACGGCGGACGCCGAGACGTATCCGGCGTCCGGGGTCTGCGAGATCCGCGGCGGGCACATCGGTGAGGAGTACGCCGCGGGCAAGGCGAACGAGACACCGCCGTGCGGAGTGAAGTACCTACGCTCCTCCGGGGACGGCACTTACCACCTCAGGGCCACCGTCACGTGGAAGATCCACTGGACGGCGGGTGGCGACCCCACCCCCCACACCCTCCCCGACGGCACCTTCGGTGCCGACCAGGACGTCGTCGTCCAGGAGATCCAGGCCGTCAACCGCTGAGGTCCCGGAAGGGAACGACCTCTCACCCGCCCGCTCACCGGGGTGAGGGCAAAGTTCCCTTCCGGTCACTCACAGCCACAGCCAGGAAACGCGCCCTCCCTACCTTCGGGACTCATCACCGTTCGTCGCCGCGCGAACCGTCCGAGTCCCGAAGCACCGTGGAGGCGTCATGACTGCCCCTGATACAGCCCCCGCAGCGAGCAGGGGAGGCCGTTGGATCGAGCACTGGGATCCGGAGGACGAGGCCTTCTGGCAGGAGTCGGGGGAGAAGGTGGCCCGCCGCAACCTGCTCTTCTCCGTCCTCGCCGAACACATCGGCTTCTCCGTGTGGACCCTGTGGTCCGTGCTGGTGCTCTTCATGGGCCCGGAGTACGGGCTGACCCCGGCCGACAAGTTCCTGCTGACGTCCGTGGTCACGCTGGTGGGGGCCGTGGTGCGGGTGCCCTACACCTTCGCCGTGGCGGTCTTCGGCGGCCGGAACTGGACGGTCATCTCGGCCTCCCTGCTGCTGATCCCCACCGTCGCGGCGTTCACCGTGATGGAGCCGGGGACCTCGTTCTCCACGTTCCTGCTGGTCGCGCTGCTCGCCGGGTTCGGCGGCGGCAACTTCGCCTCCAGCATGACCAACATCAACGCCTTCTTCCCGCTCCGGAAGAAGGGCTGGGCCCTCGGCCTCAACGCGGGCGGCGGCAACATCGGCGTACCGGTCATCCAGCTCGTGGCGCTCGCGGTCATCGGCGCGAGCGGCGGCCCGCGCGTGGTCCTCGCGATCTACATCCCGCTGATCGTCCTGGCCGCCACGCTCGCCGCGCTCAGGATGGACAACATCGCGTCCGTGAAGAACGACACCGGTGCCGCGATCGACGCGGCGAAGGACGCGCACACCTGGATCATGTCCTTCCTCTACATCGGCACCTTCGGCTCCTTCATCGGCTACAGCTTCGCCTTCGGACAGGTGCTGACCAACGAGTTCGGGCGTACGCCCCTCCAGGCGGCCTACCTCACCTTCATCGGCCCGCTGCTCGGTTCGCTGATCCGGCCCGTGGGCGGGCGGCTCGCCGACCGGTTCGGCGGCGCGCGGATCACGCTGTACAACTTCGTCGGGATGGCGGCCGCCACGGCCTGCCTGGTCTTCGCCTCCATGGCGAAGTCGCTGCCGCTGTTCGTGTCGGTGTTCGTCGTCCTGTTCGTGCTCAGCGGGCTCGGCAACGGGTCGACGTACAAGATGATCCCGGGCATCTTCCACGCCAAGGCACTGGCCCAGGGGCTGACGGGCGAGGCGGCCGCCCGGCACGGACGCCGGCTCTCCGGGGCCTCCATGGGACTCATCGGCGCGGTCGGCGCGCTCGGCGGGGTCGGCATCAACCTCGCCTTCCGGCAGTCCTTCCTCTCCTACGGCTCCGGCACCGGAGCGTTCGTCGCCTTCCTCGCCTTCTACGGACTGTGCTTCGCGGTGACCTGGTCCGTATACCTTCGCCGTCCGGACGCCCAGTCCACGACCGAGGTGGCCGCAGAGACGAAGTCGCAGCTCAGCTACGCCGAGGTGTGACGTAACACCGGCGACACGAGGCCGAACCGAGTCTGTCACGCACCGTTGACAGGCTCGCTCGGCACGTAGGTGCACATCGTTCGTCCGGGGGCCGAGTGGGAGAGAGTGCTGTTGCCATGCGTGCCAGAACCCAGCCGAGCGCAGTCAGCGAGCAGCAGTTGCCGACCTCCTCCAGCGCGGGACGAGAGCCTATGTACGACGAAGAGAACCGACCGGCGCCCGGTCCCCTCGCGGGCTTCACCGTGGGTGTGACGGCCGCGCGGCGGGCCGACGAACTCGGCGCGCTCCTGCGGCGCCGCGGGGCCGCCGTGCTGCACGCCCCGGCGCTGCGCATCGTGCCCCTCGCCGACGACGGTGAACTCCTGGCGTCGACGAAGCAGTTGATCGACCAGGCGCCGGACGTGGTGGTGGCCACCACCGCCATCGGCTTTCGCGGCTGGGTCGAGGCCGCCGACGGCTGGGGCCTGGGCGAGTCGCTGATCGAGCGGCTGCGCGAGGTGGAACTGCTGGCGCGCGGGCCCAAGGTCAAGGGAGCCGTCCGGGCCGCCGGGCTGACCGAGGACTGGTCGCCGTCGAGCGAGTCGATGGCGGAGGTGCTCGACCGGCTCCTGGAGGAGGGGGTCGACGGGCGCAGGGTCGCGGTACAGCTGCACGGTGAGCCGGTGCCGGGGTTCGTGGAGGCGCTGCGGGCCGCGGGCGCCGAGGTCGTCGGGGTCCCGGTGTACCGCTGGATGCCGCCCGAGGACCTTGCGCCCCTCGACCGGCTGCTGGACGCCACCGTCTCGCGCGGACTGGACGCGGTCACCTTCACCAGCGCCCCGGCCGCCGCGTCCCTGCTCTCGCGCGCCGAGGACCGCGGGCTGCTGCCCGAACTGCTCGCCGCACTCCACCACGACGTGCTGGTGGCCTGCGTCGGGCCGGTCACCGCGCTGCCGTTGCAGGCCCGGGGCATCGACACGGTCCAGCCCGAACGCTTCCGGCTCGGGCCGCTCGTCCAGCTGCTCTGCCAGGAACTGCCCGGCCGGGCAAGGGCGTTGCCGATCGCGGGGCACCGGGTGGAGATCCGCGGGCACGCGGTGCTGGTGGACGGGGACCTCAAGCCCGTACCGCCGGCGGGCATGTCCCTGCTGCGGGTGCTGTCCCGGCGCCCCGGCTGGGTGGTCGCCCGCTCGGAACTGCTGCGCGCGCTGCCCGGCGCGGGCCGGGACGAGCACGCGGTGGAGACGGCGATGGCCCGCCTGCGTACGGCTCTCGGCGTGCCGAAGCTGATCCAGACGGTGGTCAAGCGCGGCTACCGGCTGGCCCTGGACCCGGCGGCGGACGCGAAGTACGCGGACGCGTAGAGCGGACCCCGGGGGCCTTGCGCGGCGCGGGAGGCGACGAGGGGTTCCGGGGGAGCGCACGGGCGGGCACTGTGGGAGGGAACGGTTCTCCCGGCCCTCCCTCCGGGACTCCACCGGGGTTCCGCCAGGGTTTCCCGAGGATCCGGTGGATCCGGCGGAGAGTGCACCGGAACCCACCGGCCCCGTCCCCCGCGGGGCAACCCCTAGGCGGTGACAGGCACATGGCACTGGGTACGGCCACAGCCCCGTACGAGATGCGGTTCGATGCCGGGCGGATCTGTCTGGATCTCCTCGCGACCACCCACCCCGGCGAACGCCTCGACTCCCTCCCGGCGTTGTGCGCCTGGATCATCCGCGCCGGACTGGTACCGCCGGGCACCCCGCTGGCGCACGCCGACGCGTCCTGGCCGGCCGCGTTCCGCGAACTGCGTTCACACACCGCGTGGTTGGTAAGCGGTTGCCTCGGCGCCCACGCCCGCTCGCACGGCGATGGCGACGCCTCGTCCCCGGACCGCGCGTTGACACGCGTCAACGAGTTCGCCCGGGCCGCGCCGCCGGTCTCGCGCGCCGTCCGCGCCGAGGACGGCACCCTCGTAAAGGAGTTGGCCGGTCCGCCGGAGTGCGCGGCGCTGCTCGCCGCGGTCGCCAGGGACTGTGTGGAACTGCTCACAGACCCGCTCGCGCGGGCGGGTCTGCGACAGTGCGAGGGAGACAACTGCCCGATCGTCTACCTGGACACCTCGCGGGGGCGCAGAAGGCGTTGGTGCTCCAGCGAGGTGTGCGGGAACCGCGAGAGAGTGGCCCGCCATCGTCGTCGAGCGGCCCTCGCCCAGGCCTGAGTGTCGCCTTTGCGGCTTCTGCGGTGATGGGGAAAGGGAATTGACGAAGTGATTTCGATAACACTTCGTTTGCTTCCGGCGTGGCGCGGGCAGTTGAAGCGATCTTGCTCCCGTGGGGGAAATGTAAAGATCGTGCAGGAGGAATGTGCGCTCATGTCCGTCACGTCATGCCACCGCGAAGAAAACTGACGCCAAGGTTTGAACATCCTGCGACCCGCGTCCGTACCCATCGGCGAGCGACCGACTGGGGGAACCCCCGGACATCGGAGGTGGGCGTGCGCAAGGATTCCGTCGTGGCCAATGAACGTGGACCGAGGGCCCGGCATCGCATGTCCCAGCCCTCGGAGCCTGATGAGGAGCTGATGCGTGCCCTGTATCGGGAGCACGCCGGACCTCTCCTTGCGTATGTCCTGAGGCTGGTTGCCGGCGACCGGCAGCGTGCCGAGGACGTCGTGCAGGAGACACTCATCCGTGCCTGGAAGAACGCCGGTCAGCTCAACCGTGCGACCGGATCGGTACGCCCCTGGCTGGTGACGGTCGCGCGTCGCATCGTCATCGACGGCCACCGCAGCCGGCAGGCCCGGCCGCAGGAGGTCGATCCGTCGCCGCTGGAGGTCATCCCCGCGGAGGACGAGATCGACAAGGCGCTGTGGTTGATGACGCTGTCGGACGCGCTGGACGACCTGACCCCCGCCCACCGGGAGGTACTGGTCGAGACCTATTTCAAGGGGCGTACGGTCAATGAGGCGGCCGAGACCCTGGGGATACCCAGCGGCACGGTCCGCTCGCGGGTCTTCTATGCCCTGCGGTCGATGAAGCTGGCACTGGAGGAGCGGGGGGTGACGGCGTGATGAGCGTATACGGGGGGTTCGGAACGGGCGGTTCGGGTATGTCTGGCCCTATGCAGGGAACACCGGCCCCGAACGAGCACGAGACCGTCGGCGCCTACGCCCTCGGGATTCTTGACGACGCCGAAGCAACCGCTTTCGAATCCCATCTCGCGACCTGTGAATGGTGTGCCCAGCAGCTGGAAGAGCTCGCCGGGATGGAGCCGATGCTGGCCGCCCTCGCGGACCTGCCCGGGGCCGGCACTCCCGCGATCGGCGAATCCCTGTCCGCGATGCCCAGCCCGCGGCTGGCGGAGAAGCTCGTCGACGAGGTCGCCGAGCGTCGCGCGGCCAAGCGCCGGCGCGGCTTCTACCTGGTGGCGGCCGCGGCCGCGCTGATCGTCGGCGGCCCGCTGACGGTGCTCGCGGCGACCGGCGGCTCGGACTCCGGCACGAACAACACGGCGGCCGGCCCGGCGCAGGCCGCCTTCCAGACCATGTCCGACAAGAAGTCGGCCACGGACCCGACGACGCATGTCACCGCGACCGTGGCTGTGGAGAAGAAGGACTGGGGTACCCACGCCGTCCTCCAGCTCAAGAACGTCAGCGGACCGGAGAAGTGCTCGCTGATCGCCGTCGGCAAGAACGGCGAGCGCGAGACCGTGACCTCCTGGTCCGTGCCGAACTGGGGCTACGGCCTGGCCGACGCCAAGACCGAGACCGCGAAGAACCCGCTGTACGTCCACGGCGGTGCCGCCTTCACCCCCAACCAGATCGACCACTTCGAAGTGATGACCTTCGACGGCAAGCGGTTGGTGGAGGTGGACGCGTAACTTCCCGGGCGGGGTCCCCTTCGCGTACGGTTGACGGCTGCCCAGCACGTCAGAAGGGGGCCCGGTGGCCGCTCAGGCTCAACAGGAAACCGCGGTCGGTTCGGTCCACGGCGAAACGCACGACTCCGTACGGGACCGGGAGATCGGCATCGAGCAGGTACACCTGGATCAGGTGTACCGCAGGCTCGAGGAGAAGATCCACGAGGCCGAGTTCCTCATGAACGACGCGGCCAAGCGCGGCCAGGTCGGCACGCCCGGCGCGCTCGCCGAGCGGGACGCGCAGGTCTTCCGGGCGGGGGTGCACCTCAACCGGCTCAACAACGAGTTCGAGGACTTCCTCTTCGGCCGGATCGACCTGCTGCGCGGCAAGGACGGCAAGAAGGGGCCCGACGGCGCCTACACGGCCGTCGAGCCCGCCGAGGGAGCCGTCCGCGAGGACAACACCGCCGACATCGCCGAGACCCTCCACATCGGCCGCATCGGTGTCCTCGACCAGGACTACTCGCCGCTGGTCATCGACTGGCGGGCCCCCGCGGCCGCGCCGTTCTACCGCTCCACCCCGGTCGACCCCGGCCGGGTGGTGCGGCGCCGGGTCATCCGCTCCAAGGGCCGCCGCGTCCTCGGCGTCGAGGACGACCTGATGCGCCCCGAGCTGACCGCCTTCCTGGACGGCGAGCGGCTGCCCGTCATCGGCGACGGCGCGCTCATGGCCGCGCTCGGCCAGGCCCGCAGCCACACCATGCGGGACATCGTCGCCTCCATCCAGGCCGAGCAGGACCTGGTGATCCGCGCCCCCGCCGCCTCCGTGACCTACGTCGAGGGCGGCCCCGGCACCGGCAAGACCGCCGTCGCCCTGCACCGCGCGGCCTACCTCCTCTACCAGGACCGCCGCCGCTACGCGGGCGGCATCCTGATCGTCTCGCCCACGCCCCTGCTGGTGGCGTACACCGAGGGCGTCCTGCCGTCCCTCGGCGAGGAGGGCCAGGTCGCCATCCGGGCGATCGGCTCCCTGGTCGACGGCGCGGAGGCCACCCTGTACGACTCCCCGGCGGTGGCCCGCGCCAAGGGCTCGTACCGGATGCTGAAGGTGCTGCGCAAGGCGGCACGGGGGGCGCTGGAGACCAAGGACACGCCGACCCGGCTGCGCGTCGTCGCCTTCGGCCGGCGGCTGGAGCTGGAGGCCGACCGGCTGGAGCGCATCCGCAACAACGCCCTCGGCGGCACCGCGCCCGTCAACCTGCTGCGCCCGCGGGCCCGCAAGCTGCTGCTGGACGCCCTGTGGGAGCAGTCCGGCGCGGCCGGCCGGCACTCCGACCCCGAGCTGGCCGCCGAGTTGCGCTCCTCCTTCGACGAGGACGTGACCTCCGAGGACAGCTTCATCGGGTTCCTGGACGCATGGTGGCCCGAGCTGGCCCCGCGGTCGGTGCTGGCGGCGATGGCCGACGAGCGGCGGCTGGGGCGCTGGGCGCGGCGGATCCTCAACCCCGGCGAGGTGCGCCGGGTCGCCCGCTCCCTCGGCCGGGACGGCCTGTCCGTGCACGACGTGGCCATGCTGGACGAACTCGAAGCCGTCCTCGGCGCCCCGGTCCGCCCCCGCAAGCGGCGCGAGCTGGACCCGCTCGACCAGCTCACCGGTCTGGAGGAGCTGATGCCCGTACGCGAGGAGACGCAGCGCGAGCGGGCCGAGCGGCTGGCGCAGGAGCGCACCGAGTACGCGCACGTCATCGTCGACGAGGCGCAGGACCTCACGCCGATGCAGTGGCGCATGGTGGGCCGGCGCGGCCGGCACGCCACCTGGACGATCGTCGGCGACCCGGCGCAGTCGTCCTGGTCCGACCCCGACGAGGCGGCCGAGGCCCGCGACGAGGCCCTGGGCACCCGTCCGCGCCGCCGTTTCCAGCTGACGGTGAACTACCGCAACCCGGCCGAGATCGCCGAGCTGGCCGCCAAGGTGCTCGCGCTCGCCATGCCCGGCTCCGTCTCCCCGTCCGCCGTGCGCTCCACGGGGGTGGAGCCGCGCTTCGTGGCGACGAACCAGGCTCAGGGCGCCGCCGGTCGGAACCCGCTCGCGGAGACCGTTCGCGAGGAGGCCGCCCGGCTGCTCGACCGGGTCGACGGCACGGTCGGCGTGGTCGTCGCCATGAACCGCCGCGAGGAGGCCAGGCGCTGGCTCGCCGGGCTCGGCGACCGGGTGGTGGCCCTGGGCAGCCTGGAGGCCAAGGGACTGGAGTACGACGCGACGGTCGTGGTGTCGCCCGCGGAGATCGCGGACGAGTCACCGGCCGGGCTGCGAGTGCTGTACGTCGCACTGACCCGGGCCACCCAGCAGCTCACGGTCGTCTCGGCCGGCCGGGACGAGCCGGACGAAGCGGGAGTGCCGGACCTGCTCAGGGACTGAACCCGGCGGGCGCTCCGGGGCCGGTCCGACCGGCCCCGGAGCACCCGGGTGCGGCCGTCCGGGGGCGATTCCGGTGAAACCTCGGGCTGTTTCCTGTGAACTCCGCGCACGGGAATGGTCTGGCCCGATCCGTTTGTTAGCCTGGGTGTGACACCGGCTCGATCCAAGCCCCCGGGCCCAACCTTCGTCGCCACGAGCGACCACTTGCCGCGAGGCGAGCATGGCGGGTCGGTGTCATGAACGTAGGAAGAGGCCCACATCACCTTGTGATGTGGGCCTCTTTCTTTGCCTGCCACTTCTCGTACTGTGGAAGTCGTCTTCCGAAGCCGGCACCGAGCCGCGAACAATACGTCCGCAATCCGGGGCGACTACCGCGTACTCGGGGGTAGGTGCGACGATCGGACGGCATTAGCGAAGCGACACGGTGAAAGCAGAAGGAAGTCGGCCATGGCAACGGCGCCCAGCGTCTCCTACTCGATGACGATCCGGCTGGAGGTGCCCGCGAGCGGAACGGCCGTCTCGCAGCTCACCAACGTCGTGGAGTCCTCCGGAGGCTCGGTGACCGGCCTCGACGTCACCGCCTCCGGACACGAGAAGCTCCGTATCGACGTCACGATCGCGGCCAGCTCGACCGCGCACGCCGACGAGATCGTCGAGAAGCTCCGCGGCATCGAGGGCGTCACCCTCGGCAAGGTCTCCGACCGTACGTTCCTGATGCACCTCGGCGGCAAGATCGAGATGCAGTCCAAGCACCCCATCCGCAACCGTGACGACCTGTCCATGATCTACACCCCGGGTGTGGCCCGGGTGTGCATGGCGATCGCGGAGAACCCCGAGGACGCGCGCCGCCTCACCATCAAGCGCAATTCCGTTGCGGTCGTGACGGACGGCTCCGCGGTACTGGGCCTCGGCAACATCGGCCCGAAGGCCGCGCTGCCGGTGATGGAGGGCAAGGCGGCCCTGTTCAAGCGGTTCGCCGGCATCGACGCCTGGCCGCTGTGCCTGGACACCCAGGACACCGACGCGATCGTCGAGATCGTCAAGGCGATCGCCCCCGGCTTCGCGGGCATCAACCTGGAGGACATCTCCGCGCCCCGCTGCTTCGAGATCGAGGCCCGGCTGCGCGAGGCCCTCGACATCCCCGTCTTCCACGACGACCAGCACGGCACCGCGATCGTCGTCCTCGCCTCCCTGACGAACGCCCTGCGTGTGGTGGGCAAGGGCATCGAGAACGTACGCGTCGTCATGTCGGGCGCGGGCGCGGCCGGCACGGCCATCCTCAAGCTGCTGATCGCCGCGGGCGTCAAGAACGCCGTCGTCGCCGACATCCACGGCGTCGTGCACGCCGGCCGCGAGGACCTGGTGGACGCCGCGGCCGACTCGCCGCTGCGCTGGATCGCCGACAACACCAACCCCGAGGGCCTCGTCGGCACCCTCAGGGAGGCCGTGCGCGGCGCCGACGTCTTCATCGGCGTCTCCGCCCCGAACGTCCTCGACGGCGACGACGTGGCCGCGATGGCCGACAACGCCATCGTGTTCGCTCTCGCGAATCCGGACCCCGAGGTCGACCCGGCAATCGCCCGTCAGACCGCGGCAGTTGTGGCCACCGGCCGCTCCGACTTCCCCAACCAGATCAACAACGTGCTGGTCTTCCCGGGCGTCTTCCGCGGACTGCTGGACGCGCAGTCCCGGACGGTCAACACCGAGATGATGCTCGCGGCCGCGAAGGCCCTCGCCGACGTGGTGACCGAGGACGAGCTGAACCCGAACTACATCATCCCGAGCGTGTTCAACGACAAGGTCGCGGGCGCGGTCGCGGGCGCGGTCCGGGAGGCCGCGAAGGCCGCGGGCGCGTCGGTCTCGTAGGCTCGGCGAAGGCGTGGGACCCGGCCTGTGAGGGCGTTGTGACGATTGCCACGGTCGGGTTTCGCCCCGGCGCGTCGCGGAACCGGGTCCACCGACAGCCCTCTATCGTGACGGCCGGGCTCGGTCCCCACATTTCGTGTGACTCCCAAGGGTGTTCTCACGACTGCTGGGGGTGCCGGATTGGCTTTCCCGCCGCAGGTGGGGGCAGGATGCGTCTCTGGGCGCGAGGGTTCTGACGACGGACCCGGGTCCGGGGTATGTCCGAGGACCCTGGCAGCATCGAGTTCGCTGTGCCCAACTATGCGGCTCCGCCGCGTGGCACGCCTCAACGGCAAGAAGAACACGGGAGTAACAACATGAACCGCAGTGAGCTGGTGGCCGCGCTGGCCGACCGTGCCGAGGTGACCCGCAAGGACGCCGACGCCGTGCTGGCCGCGTTCGCCGAGGTCGTCGGCGACATCGTCTCCAAGGGCGACGAGAAGGTCACCATCCCCGGCTTCCTGACCTTCGAGCGCACCCACCGTGCCGCTCGCACCGCCCGCAACCCGCAGACCGGCGACCCGATCCAGATCCCGGCCGGGTACAGCGTGAAGGTCTCCGCGGGCAGCAAGCTCAAGGAAGCCGCGAAGGGCAAGTAAGCCAGTCGCAGGGCGGCAGGCCCGAAGGGCTGCTGCGCCCGCGCCGGAGCCCCGGGACGGCATGGACGTCCGGGGCCCGCGCCCCGGGACGACACGCACGTCCGAGGCGACCGAGTGACGCCAATGGGGCGGCCCCCGAGACCGGGGGCCGCCCCATCGGCGTATCTACGGCCGTGGACGCTGGCCGAGCGCCTTGCCCGGCAGCTCGACCTTCGCGCCCAGCTCCACGAGCTTCTCCATGCTGTGTCCGTCCGGGGGGCGACCCCCGGACCCCCAGCCGGAGGGGCGTTGCCCGGGCCGGAGCGGAAGGGCTGGGGTCAGCCGAGCGCCTTGCCCGGCAGCTCGACCTTCGCGCCCAGCTCCACGAGCTTCTCCATGAAGTTCTCGTAGCCGCGGTTGATCAGGTCGATGCCGTGCACGCGGGACGTGCCCTGCGCCGCCAGGGCGGCGATGAGGTACGAGAACCCGCCGCGCAGGTCGGGGATGACCAGGTCGGCGCCCTGGAGCTTGGTGGGTCCCGAGACGACCGCGGAGTGCAGGAAGTTGCGCTGGCCGAAGCGGCAGTCGGAGCCGCCCAGGCACTCGCGGTAGAGCTGGATGTGAGCGCCCATCTGGTTCAGGGCGGAGGTGAAGCCCAGCCGGGACTCGTAGACCGTCTCGTGGACGATGGACAGGCCGGTGGCCTGCGTCAGCGCGACCACCAGGGGCTGCTGCCAGTCCGTCTGGAAGCCGGGGTGCACGTCCGTCTCCAGGGCGATGGACTTCAGCTGGCCGCCCGGGTGCCAGAAGCGGATGCCCTCGTCGTCGATCTCGAACGCGCCCCCCACCTTCCGGTAGGTGTTGAGGAACGTCATCATCGAGCGCTGCTGGGCCCCGCGGACGTAGATGTTGCCCTCGGTGGCCAGCGCCGCGGACGCCCACGAGGCGGCCTCCAGGCGGTCCGACAGGGCCGCGTGGGTGTAGCCGCCGAGCGAGTCCACACCGGTGATGCGGATCGTGCGGTCGGTGTCCATCGCGATGATCGCGCCCATCTTCTGCAGCACGCAGATGAGGTCCTCGATCTCGGGCTCCACCGCCGCGTTCGACAGCTCGGTGACGCCCTCCGCGAGCACCGCCGTCAGCAGCACCTGCTCGGTCGCGCCCACGGACGGGTACGGCAGCCGGATCTTCGTGCCGCGCAGCCGCGTCGGCGCCTCCAGGTACTGGCCGTCCTCGCGCTTCTCGATCCGCGCGCCGAACTGCCGCAGCACCTCGAAGTGGAAGTCGATGGGCCGCCCGCCGATGTCGCAGCCGCCCAGGCCCGGGATGAACGCGTGCCCCAGTCGGTGCAGCAGCGGGCCGCAGAACAGGATCGGGATACGGCTGGAACCCGCGTGGGCGTCGATGTCGGCGACGTTCGCGCTCTCCACGTGCGACGGGTCCAGCACCAGCTCGCCCGGCTCCTCACCGGGGCGGACCGTCACGCCGTGCAGCTGGAGCAGACCGCGCACGACCCGCACGTCACGGATGTCGGGAACATTGCGCAGACGGCTCGGCTCGCTGCCCAGCAGCGCGGCGACCATGGCCTTCGGTACGAGGTTCTTCGCACCGCGGACACGGATCTCGCCCTCCAGCGGGGTTCCGCCGTGGACAAGCAGGACATCGTCGTTGACGGTCATGTATCTCGCGTTCCGATGAGTTGGGCCAGTGGAGATGAGACAGAGTAATCGCCGCGTACCCCTCTCCCGTAAGCCCAGGCACCGCCCAGCCAGGTCATAGCTGTGTCACAACACGAACCGTTCCCAATCGGACACATGGGGTCACCGTCCCGGCCGTGCGCGTGGGATGCGTCCGTGCGCCCTGAGCTGCCTTCACTCCCGTGCCCCGATTGGCTCCCCATGCGGCGGGCGGATGCGGGATCATGTCTGGCATGACCGAGGTGTCCTCGCTCACAGGGCGGCTGCTCGTGGCGACGCCCGCCCTGGCGGACCCGAACTTCGACCGTGCGGTCGTGCTCCTTCTCGACCACGACGAGGAGGGCTCCCTCGGCGTCGTCCTCAACCGTCCGACGCCGGTGGGGGTGCGCGACATCCTGGAGGGCTGGGCCGATCTGGCCGGCGAGCCCGGTGTGGTCTTCCAGGGCGGCCCGGTCTCCCTGGACTCGGCGCTGGGCGTCGCGGTGATCCCGGGCGGCGGCTCGGCGGCGGCGCCGCTGGGCTGGCGGCGGGTGCACGGCGCGATCGGGCTGGTGGACCTGGAGGCCCCGCCGGAGCTGCTCGCCTCGGCCCTCGGCTCCCTGCGGATCTTCGCCGGTTACGCCGGCTGGGGCCCCGGTCAGCTGGAGGACGAACTGGTCGAGGGCGCCTGGTACGTCGTCGAGTCCGAACCGGGCGACGTCTCCTCCCCGGCCCCCGAGCGGCTCTGGCGCGAGGTCCTGCGCCGCCAGCGCAACGAACTGGCGATGGTGGCCACGTATCCGGACGACCCGTCGCTCAACTGATGCGCGGGAGCTTCAGTACCCTTGGGCCTATGAGCACTCTCGAGCCCGAGCGCGGGACTGGTACGGGAACCCTCGTAGAGCCGACGCCACAGGTGTCCCACGGCGACGGCGACCACGAGCGCTTCGCCCACTACGTCCAGAAGGACAAGATCATGGCGAGCGCCCTCGACGGGACCCCCGTCGTAGCGCTGTGCGGCAAGGTCTGGGTGCCGGGCCGCGACCCGAAGAAGTACCCGGTGTGCCCCATGTGCAAGGAGATCTACGACTCCATGGGCGCCGGCGGCGACGGCAAGGGCGGCGACGGCAAGAAGTAGCCCGCGGTCCGCAGGGTCCCCCTCGGACGTTCGGAAGGCCCCTGAGGCGCATGGTGCGCCCCGGGGGCCTTCGCCATGTGGTCACGGATTGGTTCAGACCTCTTGTGGGGATGTCCGCGATGTCCCTAGCCTCAGCGGTGTTGTGCATCGCGAAACCGCCGTTGCATATGTTGCAGCGACCGCCGAAGGGTTCATCGTGAAACCGTCCGCCCGGAGTACCGGTCCACGCGGCGCGGCACGCTTCGGGCCGGGCCGCGGGAATTCGGCCACGGCTTCCACCGGAGTCTGGGACGGTCGCTTTTTCCCGCCGCGATCACCGTGATCCCATTCCGGGGTCCCGGCGACCCGAATCCGCCTCCGCTTCCGCGTCGCCCCCGCTTCCGGAGCCCGGTCCGCTTCCGCGGCCGGGCCGGGTCGCCGGACATCGGCACTCGGGTCCGCGCGACCACCGGGAACGGCCCGGGAACAGCCCCGGAACGGCCCGGGAACGGTCCCGGAAAGCCGTGCGGAGACCCGGCGGGGACCGCGTTCGGCCATGCGCGGCGAACCCTGTCCGATTCCCCCGGCGGGCCCTCTTCCCGGCCGCCCGGCCGGATGTCGCGGCGGCTTCGGCAATGCCGGCGATTCCGGTGCGGATCTTCCTCGGATCTTCCTCGTACTCGTACAGCGACGACCGGTCCCGGGCCGGGCGGAGCGGTAAAGGACTGATGTGACAGACGTGATGGGACTTATTCCGGCGCCCCGGCACATTTCCCGGAACCCCTCGGGCCGCGGGCGGCTCGGCAGGGCGACGCGCCTGGTCGCGGGGCCCGGCACCGAGGGTGTCGCGCGCTGGCTGCGGGCGACGGTCGGGGCGGCGACCGGCCTGCCCCTCGCGGAGGGCGGGGGCGCGGACGACGCCGGGGGCCGCATCGTGCTGAGTGTCGATCCGGCGCTGCCCGCGGAGCACTATCGCCTGGTCGTCGACGGCTCGCAGTGCCGTGTCCAGGGCGGCGACGCGGCCGGCGTCCTGTGGGCCGCGCAGACCCTGCGCCAACTCCTGGGCCCCGACGCGTTCCGCCGGGCGCCGGTGCGGCCGGAGCGGGAGTGGGACCTTCCGGCGGTCACCGTCGAGGACGGCCCGCGCTTCCGCTGGCGCGGACTCATGCTCGACGTGGCCCGGCACTTCATGCCCAAGGAAGGCGTGCTGCGTTATCTCGATCTGATGGCCGCGCACAAACTCAACGTCTTCCACTTCCACCTGACGGACGATCAGGGCTGGCGTGTGGAGATCAAGAAGTATCCGAGGCTGACGGAGACGGGTTCCTGGCGCGCACGCACGAAATTCGGTCACCGGGCCTCCCCGCTGTGGGAGGAGAAGCCGCACGGTGGCCACTACACGCAGGACGACATCCGGGAGATCGTCGCCTACGCCGCCGAGCGGCATATCACCGTCGTCCCCGAAATCGACGTGCCCGGACACTCGCAGGCCGCCATCGCCGCGTATCCGGAACTCGGCAACACCGATGTCGTCGACACGTCCGCCCTCACGGTCTGGGACAACTGGGGGATCTCCCCGAACGTACTCGCCCCCACCGACAACACACTGCGCTTCTACGAGGGTGTGTTCGAGGAACTGCTCGAACTGTTCCCGTCGGAGTTCGTCCACGTCGGCGGTGACGAATGCCTCAAGGACCAGTGGCGGCGGTCGCCCACCGCGCAGGCCCGCATCGCCGAACTCGGGCTCGCCGACGAGGACGGACTCCAGGCCTGGTTCGTCGGGCACTTCGCCGACTGGCTGGCCGCGCGCGGACGCCGGCTCATCGGCTGGGACGAGATCCTGGAGGGCGGTCTGGCCCCGGGCGCGGCCGTGTCCTCGTGGCGCGGCTACGCGGGCGGGGTCGCCGCCGCGCAGGCGGGCCACGACGTCGTGATGTGCCCCGAGCAGCAGGTCTACCTGGACTACCGGCAGCACGCCGGAGCGGACGAGCCCGTCCCGATCGGATATGTCCGCACCCTTGAGGACGTCTATCGCTTCGAACCCGTTCCGGAGCAGCTGACGCCGGAGCAGGCGCGGCACGTGCTGGGCACCCAGGCCAACGTGTGGACCGAGGCGATGGAGGACCACGCCCGGGTGGACTACCAGACGTTCCCGCGGCTCGCGGCGTTCGCCGAGGTCGCCTGGGGCCGGCTGCCCGTCCCGGCGGACCGGGACTTCGCCGGCTTCGAGCGGCGCATGGCCGTCCACTACCGGCGGCTGGACGCCCTCGGCGTCGCCTACCGCCCGCCCGCCGGTCCGCACCCCTGGCAGCGCCGCCCCGGCGTCGCGGGCCGCCCGCTGGACGGGCCGCCGCCCAGCCGGTAGCGCACGGTGCCGGACCGTTCGCGCGTCGCGGTCGGGAACGGGCTCCGCCGCGGGCGCGGGGCCGCCCCGAACAGGTCACGGAAAAGCGGCGCAAGAGTCACCGAAGAGTGTCAATCGGCGTGCACCGGAGATGCCGTACGAAACCAGGCTATCTCTCCGGTGAGGTGGGCGAATGCCTCCTAGCGGACCCCTGCGTTCGGGCCCTGCGAAGATGTGCCAGAGTTGCCACGTCCGCCCTGTCAGCACGTACCGTACGGCAGCACAGGTGGGACCAGGTGGGACCCAAGAGGGGCAGCGGGAAGGGGCAGCCGGTTTGACCACGCACGCACCGCAGGCGGCGCAGGCCGTGACGCTGCCCACGACGTTGGACGAGGCCGTGGCGGCGCTCTCCGCCATGCCCACGGCCGTGCCCGTCGCAGGCGGCACCGACCTCATGGCCGCGGTCAACTCCGGCCAGCTCAGACCGGCCGGTCTGGTCGGCCTCGGCCGGATCAGCGAGATCCGCGGCTGGCAGTACCAGGACGGGCACGCGCTGCTCGGCGCGGGCCTGACCCACGCCCGGATGGGCCGTCCCGACTTCGCCGCGCTCATCCCGGCGCTCGCCGCCGCGGCACGCGCCGCGGGCCCGCCGCACATCCGCAACGCGGGCACCCTCGGCGGCAACATCGCCTCGGCCTCGCCCACCGGCGACGCCCTGCCGGTGCTCGCCGCCCTGGAGGCGACGCTGATCATCGCCGGTCCCGGCGGGGCGCGCCGCGAGATGCCCGTGTCGCACCTGCTGGCGGGCATGGAGATGCTGCGCGCCGGCGAACTCATCGGCTACGTGCGCGTGCCGCTGCTGCACGCCCCGCAGGTCTTCCTGAAGGCGACCGGCCGCACCGGCCCGGGCCGCGCCACCGCGTCCGTCGCGCTGGTCCTGGACCCCGCCCGGCGCGGTGTCCGGTGCGCCGTCGGAGCCATAGCGCCGATGCCGCTGCGGCCCCTGGAGGCCGAGCAGTGGGTCGCCCGGCTCATCGACTGGGACAACAACCGCACGATCGTCCCGGAGGCGCTGCACGCCTTCGGCGAGTACGTCGCCGCGGCCTGCATCCCGGACCCGGCGCCGGAGGTGGACGGTTCCGTGCCGCAGCTTCCGCCCGCCGTACTGCACCTGCGGCGCACCGTCGCCGCGCTGGCCCGGCGAGCACTGGGGAGGGCGCTGTCGTGAGCGACGACCAGCACGGACAGGACACCCCCAGGGGCGGCGGCCGCTGGGACCCGCTGCCCCAGGGCGACTACGACGACGGGGCCACCGCCTTCGTGAAGCTGCCCGAGGGCGGCATCGAGGCCCTGCTGGCCGGACGCGGCGACAGCCCGCTGGCCGCGCCCGGTCACGGATACGTCCCGCCGCAGATCTCGGCCACCTCCCCGGACGCGCCGACCGACCCGGCCGCCACCGGCGGCTGGGCGGCGCCCGCGGACGCCGGCCGCTGGCCCGAGCCCGACGCCATGCCCCAGCAGGCCGGCGCGAGCGACCGGTTCACCTACCACCCCGGCTCCACCGGCCAGTGGAACTTCGAGGACCCCGCGGCCGCCGGAGCGGCCGAGTCCGCCGCGGCTCCCGGCCACGACGTGACGGGCCGCTGGTCGATCCCCGTCGCCACCGGCGACCTGCCGGACGAGTCCGGCGAGTTCACCACCTCGGCGCTGGTGGAGCAGTGGGGCGGCAACCCGCCCGCCACCCTGCCCGGCGGCGCGCCCGCCCCCTGGGCCACCGACACCACCGGCGCGGCCGGGGAGCCGTGGGGTCAGCAGGCGCTCGCGCAGCCCCAGGGCGGACCGCACACCGAACCGCGCATCGACGCGCACACCCAGGCGCACGCGGAGCCGTACGCGCCCGCTCAGGCCGCTCCCGAGGCCGTCGAGGCCCCGGAGGGCGTCGGCGCACCCGAGGACGTCCACGAGGCCCCTGGGGCGTACGAGGAGGCCGCCGAGGCCGACGCGCCCCCCGGGGACGCGGCGCCCGCGGACCACCCGGAGACCGACGCCCCGCAGGACGACGCCTCCGCGCCGGACGACGAACCCGCCGTACCGTTCCACGACGACCACCCCCTCGCCTCCTACGTCCTGCGCGTCAACGGCACCGAGCGTCCCGTCGCGGGCGCCTGGATCGGCGAGTCGCTGCTGTACGTGCTGCGCGAACGGCTCGGCCTCGCGGGCGCCAAGGACGGCTGCTCGCAGGGCGAGTGCGGGGCCTGCAACGTCCAGGTCGACGGCCGGCTCGTCGCCTCCTGCCTGGTCCCCGCCGTCACCGCCGCCGGCAGCGAGGTCCGTACGGTCGAGGGCCTGGCCGTCGACGGACGGCCCTCGGACGTGCAGCGGGCGCTCGCCAGGTGCGGAGCCGTGCAGTGCGGTTTCTGCGTGCCCGGCATGGCGATGACCCTGCACGACCTCCTGGAGGGCAACCCCGCCCCGACCGACCTGGAGGCCCGCCAGGCCCTGTGCGGCAACCTGTGCCGGTGCTCCGGATACCGGGGCGTCCTCAACGCCGTGCACGAGGTGGTCGCCGAGCGCGACGCGCTCGCCGCCGCCGAGGCGGAGGCCGAGGCCGAGCCGGACGCGCCCGAGGCGCGCATCCCGCACCAGGCCGGACCGGGCGCGGGCAGCGTCAACCCGGCCGCGTTCGACCTGCCGGGCGTCCCCGGCATCCCCGGTAGCCCGGGTCCGCACGACGGTACGTACGGCCAGGACGGAGGCCAGGCGTGAGCAACGAAGCCGCCACCGCGACCACTGCCGCGGAGGCAGCCCCCGCCCCCGAGCCGATCCCGCACGGTCTCGGCGCCTCCCTGCGGCCCGCCGACGCGCGCGCCAAGACCGAGGGCACGTTCCCGTACGCCGCCGACCTGTGGGCCGAGGGCCTGCTGTGGGCGGCCGTGCTGCGCTCCCCGCACCCGCACGCGCGCATCGTCTCCATCGACACCAGCCACGCGCGCGAGATGCCCGGCGTACGGGCCGTCGTCACGCACGAGGAAGTCCCCGGCAGCGCGCTGTACGGCCGCGGCAGGGCCGACCGGCCGGTGTTCGCCTCCGAGGTCGTACGCCACCACGGCGAGCCCATCGCCGCCGTCGCCGCCGACCACCCCGACACCGCGCGGATGGCCGCGGCCGCCGTCATCGTCGAGTACGAGGTGCACGAGCCGGTCATCGACCCCGAGCTGGCGTTCGAGGCGGAGGCCCTGCACCCGGACGGCAACCTGATCCGCCACATCCCGCTGCGCCACGGCGACGCGGACGCGGTCGGCGAGGTCGTCGTCGAGGGCCAGTACCGCATCGGCCGCCAGGACCCCGCGCCCATCGGCGCCGAGGCCGGCCTCGCCGTGCCCCGGCCCGACGGCGGCGTCGAGCTCTACCTCGCCTCCACCGACCCGCACGCCGACCGTGACATCGCCGCCGCCTGCTACGGCCTCGAACCGGAACGCGTCAAGATCGTCGTCACCGGTGTGCCCGGCGCCACCGCCGACCGCGAGGACCAGGGCTTCCAGCTCCCGCTGGGCCTGCTGGCACTGAAGACCGGCTGCCCGGTGAAGCTGACGGCGACGCGCGAGGAGTCCTTCCTCGGACACGTCCACCGCCACCCCACCCTGCTGCGCTACCGCCACCACGCCGACGCCGAGGGCCGGCTGGTGAAGGTCGAGGCACAGATCCTGCTCGACGCGGGCGCCTACGCCGACACCTCCTCCGAGGCCCTGGCCGCCGCCGTCTCCTTCGCCTGCGGCCCCTACGTCGTCCCGAACGCCTTCATCGAGGGCTGGGCGGTGCGCACCAACAACCCGCCCTCCGGCCACGTCCGCGGCGAGGGCGCCATGCAGGTCTGCGCCGCCTACGAGGCGCAGATGGACAAGCTCGCGAAGAAGCTCGGCCTCGACCCGGCCGAGGTGCGCCTGCGCAACGCCCTGGCCACCGGGGACATCCTGCCCACCGGCCAGAGCGTGACCTGCCCGGCGCCGGTCGCCGAACTGCTCCAGGCGGTGCAGGAGTTCCCGCTCCCGCCGCTGCCCAAGGACACCCCCGAGGACGAGTGGCTGCTGCCCGGCGGCCCTGAGGGCGCGGGCGAACCCGGCGCCGTGCGCCGGGGCGTGGGCTACGGCCTCGGCATGGTGCACATGCTCGGCGCGGAGGGCGCCGACGAGGTCTCCACCGCGACCGTGAAGGTCCACGACGGCGTCGCGACCGTGCTGTGCGCGGCCGTGGAGTCCGGCCAGGGCTTCACCACCCTGGCCCGCCAGATCGTCCAGGAGACCCTCGGCATCGACGAGGTGCACGTGGCGCCGGTCGACACCGACCAGCCGCCCGCGGGCCCCGGCTGCCGGGGCCGGCACACCTGGGTGTCGGGCGGCGCGGTCGAACGGGCCGCCAAGATGGTCCGTACGCAGCTCCTCCAGCCCCTGGCGCACAAGTTCGGCATGTCCACCGAGCTCCTCCAGATCACCGACGGCAAGATCACGTCGTACGACGGGGTGCTGTCCACCACCGTCAGCGAGGCCCTGGAGGGCAAGGAGCTGTGGGCCACGGCCCAGTGCCGCCCCCACCCGACCGAGCCGCTCGACGAGTCCGGACAGGGCGACGCCTTCGTGGGCCTCGCCTTCTGCGCGATCCGCGCGGTCGTCGACGTGGACATCGAACTCGGCTCGGTACGGGTCGTGGAGCTGGCCGTCGCCCAGGACGTCGGCCGGGTCCTGAACCCGATACAGCTCGCGGCGCGCATCGAGGCGGGCGTCACCCAGGGCGTCGGCATCGCCCTCACCGAGAACCTGCGCACCCCGCGCGGCCTGGTCCGCCATCCGGACCTCACCGGCTACGCCCTGCCCACCGCGCTGGACGCGCCCGACATCCGGATCGTCAAGCTCGTCGAGGAGCGGGACGTGGTCGCGCCCTTCGGGGCGAAGGCCGTCAGCGCGGTACCCGTCGTGACGTCCCCCGCGGCGATCGCCTCCGCGGTGCGGGCCGCCACGGGCCGCCCGGTCAACCGGCTGCCGATCCGCCCGCAGGCGGCTGTGGTGACCGCGCAGTGACCGCCCCCGAGCAGCCCGAACCCCCGCGCTACGAGCCGGCGCCCGGGGTGGGCAAACTGCTGATGTGGGTCCTGCTGTTCGTCCTGGCCGCGGTGGTCGTGGTGCTGGGCGGGGTGTACTTCACCTGAGGCTTCAGGCGCTGAGGCTTTGAGGCGCTGGGATCTTCAGGCTCCGAGCGCCGAGCGCCGAGCCCGGCCGCGCTGTGCGCGCGAGCCGGGCTTCCGCGTTGCGCTTCCCATGGCCCTGCCACCCGCCTGCCGCCCGCCAGTTGCCCCTCGGGAAACCGGTGCGGGTGATTTCGGCGGGACGGGAACGCACGGGTGGGACCCGGCGTCTTTCTCACCGGGTCCGTTGTCAGTGGTGCCGCGTAGTGTCCTGGGCAGTGGGACGGCGCGCCCGCGGGGCCGGTCCACCAGGGGACTGCGGGACAGCGGCACTTCGACAGCGACTGCACGCACGGGGGCATGATGAGCACGACCGACACCGCCGGGACCGCGGTGATCACCTTCACCGAGGACGAACTGGATCCCTACGTCACCCACGCGCCGACGCGCCGCTGGCTGAGCGGCCCCGGCCTGCCCGTCGACGGCGACCTGCTGTCCTTCGCCGCGCTGCGCACGGACGGCCTGCGCACGGTCGCCGACTCCACAGGCACTCCCGACCGGCTGACCACGGAGCTGCGCGACCGGCTGGTCATCGGCGGGATCCTGGGCGCGGACGGCCGCGAGACCGAGTCGCTCCTGCTCGACGGCGCGACCGGCGCGATCTCGACGACGTACTTCCTGCACGACCGCCCCGACCTGATGGACAGTCGCCCGCTGGCCCCCTCGCTGGAGAAGCTGGTGCGCTTCGCCGCGGCGGCGGACGAACTGGCGGCCCTGCGCGGACAGTTCGCCTCGTACGCGGGACGCCTCGGCCCCCGGGCGGCGGCGCAGGCCGCACAACACCTGCTCGCGCTGTTCGAGGAGGGCACGGACGGCGACCCGGGCCCCTTCTGGCGGATGACCGCGGTGATCCGGCCCCTGTCCCTGGTGGCGGGCCCGGGGACGACGTCCGGGCTCGCCCTGGACCTGCCGTCCCGCCTGCTGGACGAGGCGTTCGGCGCGGGCCGGGTCGCCCGCTTCGAGGAGGTCGACTTCCCGCCCGCGCTCACCCACGAGCCGACCCGCCGCTTCCTGCGGGAGGCGGGCCTGCCGGAGGACGGCTACTGGTTCGCGCTGGACACGGAGGTGCCGCCGGCCTCCCTCGCCGAGTACCACGCCGTCGAGCGGGAGGAGGCCGGGCCGGCCGCCGACCGTCTCCCGGCCGACGCCGACCGGCTGATCCGCCTCGGCAACCTTCTGGAGGACACCAGCCTGGTCGTCGACGGCGCCACCGGCACGGTCCTGTGCTGGAGCGAACCCGACGCCACCCTGCGCCCCCTCAACGCCGACGTCTCCACGCTCGCCTTCACCCTCTGGCTGATCAACCGCGAGAAGTCCCTGGACGCGGTCCACGCCCTCACCGACGCCTACGGTCAACTGGCCGACACGATGTCCCGCACCCTCGCCCACGCCGACCCCCTCGCCTGCGACCCGACCCCGACCACCGCCACGGACGACGGCCGCCGCTACTGGCCGGAGGCCTTCGGCGACGAGGCGGGCGGGGGCCTGTACGCATGAGGAAGGGCGACACCCCCGAGGGTGCCGCCCTTTCGTTCTGCCTGGTCGGGCAGGTGGAGGCCATGGCGGGATTCGAACCCACGTAACTCGCTTTGCAGGCGAGCCCCTGAACCACTCGGGCACACGGCCGGGTCGGTGGAGGCTTTGGTCCTCCGGTCCGAACTCGATGTGATGACC
>NZ_VJZD01000089.1 GCF_009377175.1 Streptomyces adustus | reverse complement strand
GCCCGCGTGGCGGTTCCCGCCCCGCCGTCCACCGTCGCCTCCTCGCCCGCCGTCCCCCACACCAGGGCCCGGCGCGAGGATCTCGACCAGATCCTGGCCGATCTCGCGCTCGCCGACCGGCTGCCGTTCGTCGACGTGCCCGAGCCGCTGCCGCCGCGCCGGATCCTGCTGACCGGGGCCACCGGCTTCCTCGGCAGCCACATGCTGCTGGACCTGCTGCGGCACAGCGACGCGCACGTCCACTGCCTGGTCCGCGCACCCGACGAGGCGGCGGCCGTCGAGCGGCTCGCGGCGCAGCTGCGCCGCTACCGGCTGCCCTGGTCGGCGGAGGTACGGCGGCGGATCACCGTGCTGCCCGGCGACATCCGCCGTCCGCGCCTGGGCCTGTCCGAGGAGCTGTGGCACACCCTCGCCCACGAGCTGGACGCCGTCGTCGGCGTGGCGGCGGCCGTGGACTTCCTGCGCGGCTACCCGTCGCTGCGCGGCAGCAACGTGCTCGGCGCGCTGACCCTGGCCGAACTGGCCGCGACCGGCAGGCCCAAGCCGCTGCACCACATCTCCTCCATCGCCGTCTTCAACGAGGTCGGCATCACCTCCATGGGCGAGGACGACCCGCTCGCCCACGTGGACCGTCTCGTCGCGGGCTACGACCAGTCCAAGTGGGCCGCCGAGGTCGCGCTGCGCCGCGCCCGCGACCACGGCCTGGTGGTCTCGGCCCTGCGCCCCGGCGGCATCGGCGGCCACACCCGCACCGGCGCCCACAACCCGCAGGACCTCAGCAGCGGCCTGATCTCTGCCTTCGGCCGCTTCCGCACGGTCCCCGCCTTCCGCTGCCTGAACGCGGCGCCGGTGGACTGGGTCAGCCGGGTCGCGGTCGCCGTCGTCTGCGAGCCGGACGCCTGGGGCTTCGACTACAACCTCACCGGCGTGCCCAACACCCTGGACGACGTCGTACGCGACATGGCGCTCGGCGGGATGCATGTGCGCGTCCGGGACTGGGGCGAGTGGCGCACCGACGCCCTGGCCCGACTGGAGGCCGACCCGGTCCCCGAACTCGGCTTCCTGAACCGCGTGTTGCGCAGTCCCACCGCCCTCAGGCTGTGCGAGGCGACCCTCCAGGGCCCGGCCGCGACCGGCGACCGTACCGCCGCGCTCGTCGCCGCGCTGGACCTGCCGCCCGCCGCCCGCTACGACGCACGGGCGCAGGCGAGGACGTTCGAGAGCCTCGCCGCGGACGGTCTGGCCCGCCTCCCGCAGAAGGACGACCCGCCCTACCTGTGGTTCACCGAGACCACCCGGGGCGGGGTGCGCCCGGCCGAAGGCGCGGGCGACGACCGCCACGGCCCCGACGGCGACGCGCGCCGGGACGGCGGCGACACCGGCGCCGCGACCCCCTGTTCCATGGCACTCACCCTCTCCATCGCCGGTATGCACCAACTGGTCGGCGAGCGCCGGATGGACGTCACCGGCGAGGTCCGGTGCCCGGCCGTGCACCCCGAACCGCTGACCGTGGAGCACGGCGACGTCTGGGTCCGGCCCGAGGAGGGCATCCCGCACCAGCACGGGCTGCGCCACCAACTCCTGCGCTACCGGTTGCGGTTGATCGACGCCGACGGCGGAGCGTGGTGGCTGGAGGGCCACAAGTACGCGCGTGCCCGCCGCGACCTGTGGCGGCAGACCCGGGCGCTGAGCGTCGAGATCGGCCGCGAGGGCGGACCGGCCGCGCTGGTGGGCGAGGTCGTCGTGCCCGCCGATTCCTACGTCCGCGACCAGATCGACGGCATCCGGGTCGCCCCGCACCTCACCGAGCAGGAGGGGCGGGCCGCCAAGCTGACCTGGCTCGCCTGGTTCGGCCGGGAGATGGGCCGCGGGCTGCTCGGCCCGTTCACCAGGGCCGCCGCGGAACTGCTCGACCTGCGCCGTACCCCGACCCCCAGGGAGCAGCACCGATGATCTTCAGGACCGCCACCACCGGTACCAGGCCCGCGCTGCGCCGGGTCCGTACCACCGTCGCACCACGCCCCCTGCGCCACCGTCTGGGTCCGGCGGCCGTCGAGGAGATCCCCTTCCGGGCGTCCGACGGCGTCCGGCTGGGCCTGACCCGCGTCGAGACCGGCGACAGCGGCCGGCCCGCCGTGCTGCTCCTGCACGGGCACACCGCGTCCGCCGACATGTTCCTCCAGCCCGAGACCCGCAACCTGGTCGACGTGCTGCTCGACGAGGGCTACGAGCCGTGGCTGCTGGACTGGCGGGGCAGCTGCCGGCTGCCGTACAACGAGACCGGGCAGCGCTACACCTACGACGACGTCGCCCTGTACGACATCCCCGAGGCCGTCTCGTACATCCGCGGCCGGATCGGCGACCGGCCGCTGTTCGTGGTCGCCCACTGCATCGGCTCCCTCACCCTGTCGCTGAGCATGAGCGCGGGCCTGGTGCCGGGCCTGGCCGGGGTGGTCTCCCAGGGGGTGTTCCTGACACCGAAGCTCGCGGGCCGCACCTCGCTGCGGATGACGGTGGCCGGGGAGCTCCTGAAGGGCCGGATCGACCACATCCCCGTCGACTTCCGCAAGGTCGGCCTGCGCTCGAAGTACACCCCGCTGTTCGCGCTGGCCTCGCGTCGGGCGAGCTGCCCCGACCCGACCTGCCAGATGCTGCACAACTCGGCGTGGGGCACGGGCGCGTCCCTCTTCGTGCACGGGAACCTCTCGCGGACCACCCACGACCGGCTGGCCGAGCTGTTCGGTCCCGCGCCGCTGTGGATCCTGCCCCATCTGCGGCGGATCGAGCTGGCCCGCAGCGTGGTCCGCTGGCACGACACCGACCACCGCTACCGGGCGCTGCCGCCCAACGCGCTGGACGCGGCCGGCCGCATCGACACCCCGGTGCTGCTGCTGGCGGGCAGCGAGAACGGGCTGTGGCTCGACTCGCAGAAGCTCTGCCACGACGTACTCGCCCGCAGGCAGCCGCAGTTGGACGTGACGTACACCGAGATCCCCGGCTACGGACATCTGGACCCGTTCCTGGGCCGGGGCGCGGCGCTCGACGTGTTCGGTCACATCCTGGAATTCCTCGGCGAACGCCGGTGACGGGACGGGGGGCGGCCGGTTACCGTACCGGTCAGTAACCGGTCGGTGGCCGGTCCGGCCGGACCGCACTCCAGGAGGCACCCATGCCGCAGCTCGAAGTCGAGGGCGCAGCCCTGACGTACGACGACGAGGGCCCCCGCGACGGTGACGGCGTACCCCTGGTGTTCATCCACGGCTGGACCGCCGACCGGCACCGCTGGGACCACCAGGTGGCGCACTTCGCCGAGCGGCGCCGGGTGGTCCGGCTCGACCTGCGCGGGCACGGCGAGAGCGGCGGGGCGGGGGTGCGCACGATCGAGGAGCTGGCGCGGGACGTGCTCGCCCTGCTCGACCACCTCAAGATCGAACGCTGTGTGCTGATCGGCCACTCCATGGGCGGGATGATCTCCCAGACGATCACCCTCGCCCACCCCGAGCGGGTCGAGCGGATGGTGCTGGTGAACTCCATCAGCCGGATGACGTACAGCCGGGGACGCGGGCTGCTGATGGCGACCTCGACGCTGGTCCCCTTCAAGCTGTTCGTCGCCACCAACATCCAGCGGGCGTTCGCCCCCGGCTACCCGCGCGAGGAGATCAAGCGGTACGTGCGCTCCTCCGCGGGCACCCCGCGCGAGGTCGTGATGACGCTGTACGGCGCCATGCGCGCCTTCGACGTCCTGGACCGGGTCGGCGAGATCAGCACGCCCACCCTGCTGGTCCACGGCTTCCACGACATCCAGCTGCCGGTCAAGCAGATGCTGCGGATGGCGAAGGCCTACCCGGACGCGGAGGTCAGGATCATCGACGCCGGGCATGAACTCCCGGTGGAGAAGCCCGCCGAACTGACCGCGGCGATCGACCGGTTCGTGACGGTCCGGGCGGCCTGACGGGCGAGCTCAGTCGTTCCCGTCGGGGCCGCAGGAGCTGCCGTTGGGCGGCAGGGAGCCGTACAGCAGGAAGTCGTCGACCTTGCCGTGCACGCACTTCGAGGACGTGTAGCCGGTATGGCCGTCGCCCCTGTTGTCGAGCACCACGGCCGACGACCCGAGCCGCTTGGCCGTCTCCACGGTCCAGCGGTACGGCGTCGCCGGGTCGCCGCGGGTGCCGACCAGGAGCATCTTCGGGCCGGTGAGGTTCTTGACGTCGTCACGGATGTAGGCGGTGCCCTTGGGGCGGCCGTAGCACATCAGCACCTGGGTGAGGCGGTACTCGCCGAACACCGGGGACGCCTGGTCGTACTCGGAGCGCAGTCGGCTCAGGTCCTTGGTGACCTGTGCGGCGCCGGGGCGGTCGGGGTCGTCCGCGCAGTTGATCGCCACGAGTGCCGCCGCGAAGTTGTCGGCCGGGATGTCGGCCTCGTCGCCGAGGCCGCTGCCCGCCCGGGGCACGGACGGCGGCGGCATGTTCTCCCGTCGGACCGGGAGCACCGTTGGCCGCCGGGACGGGAGCAGGTCCTGCTGTCGGACGGGGGGCCCGCCCTTCAGCGGGACCGGGACCGGGAGCGCGCTGCCGCCTGAGACGAACTGCATGATCCCGCCCGTCGAGCCGTCCTCGACGAGCTCGGCCAGCGACCGTTCCAGCAGCGGCCAGAGCTTCTCGCTGTACAGGCCCTGACTGAGGGCGGCGACGAGGTCCTGACCGGTGAACTGCTCACCGAAGTCCGTCGGCATCGGCTCCTCGTCGAGGGAGCGGACGAGCTGCACGATCTGCTCCCCGGCCGTGCGCGCGTCCTGACCGAACGGGCAGGCGATGTCCTGGACGCACCAGTCGACGAAGTCGTCCAGCGCCACCTGCTGCCCCGCGGCGCCGGCCACCCCTTGCTCGGCCAGCGGCTCGGTCAGCGTGTCCACCCCGTCGAGCGCCATCCGGCCCACCCGGTCGGGGAACCGGGCCGCGTACACCGCGCCGAGCCGGGTGCCGTAGGAGAACCCGAGATAGTTGAGCTTCTTGTCGCCGAGTGCCTGGCGGATGACGTCCATGTCCCGGGCGGCGTCGACCGTGCCTATGTGGCGCAGCACGGGTCCGGAGTGCTGGGCGCACGCCTGGGCCGCCTTGCGCAGCAGACCGAGCACGGCCTGCGGGTCGTCGAGGGTGTTCCCCGTGCCGGCCTGCGCGCCCGCCGAGCCGCCGTACAGTCCGTCGCCGCAGGTCACGGGCGCGGACCGGCCGACGCCTCGGGGGTCGAAGGAGACCACGTCGTAGCCGTTGGTCAGGCTCATGAAGTCCTTGCCGCCGAGGGCCAGTTCGCTGACCCCGGAGCCCCCGGGACCGCCGAAGTTGAGCAGCAGCGAGCCGCGCGACCTGCCGGTCGCCCGGTAGCGGGCCAGAGCCAGGGAGATGGTGCCGGAGGCGGGCTTCGCGTAGTCGAGGGGGACGGTGACCTTGCCGCACTCCAGGTCCCGGGGCACGTCCTTGCCCCGGCACGGCGACCAGGTGATCTTCTGGTGGTGGAACCGGGAGAGATCGGGCCCGCTGTCGGCCGCGGCCGCCGTCGGCAGGCCCCCGCCGAGCAGGGTGAGCCCGACGGCTGTGACGAGTGCGCGGCGCCGCAGGGCGGGCCGTGTCGACTGCTGTGCCGGCATGAGTGCCTCCAGCGCGCCCCACTGTGGTCCGGGCTCTTCCCGCTCACGATAGGCGGCGCCCGGAATCCGCGCCTCCGGACGTGATCCCGCTGGTCCGGGCGTCGCGGCCGCCGTGCCCGTCGGTGCCATGTCGATGGGCGGTATGACGGTATTGCCGCCAGTTCGACATATGTGCCACCCGATGGGGTGAAAGCCCGATCAGCCATAACTACTCCGGTTCGACCCGCGTTCTCTCCGGTGCGGGTGAGTGCCCGCGACGATGTGTGGAAGGCAGGGAGACCTATGAGACGGGTAGCGCGAAACGGTGTGATCGCCGTGGCCGCCGCCTCCGGTGCGATGGCAGTCACGATTCCCGCGTACGCCGGATCCTCGGCGGACGGTTCCGCGGCCGGTTCGCCCGGCGTGATCTCCGGCAACACCCTTCAGCTTCCGGTGCACGTGCCGCTGAACGTGTGCGGGAACACCGTGAACGTGGCGGGGCTGCTGAACCCGGCGGCGGGCAGCGCCTGCGCCGACAGGGACTCGGCGAAGGCCGTCACCTCGGGTACGTCGGGTACCTCCGGCACCTCGGGTACCTCCGGCACCTCGGGCACGTCCGCGACCTCCGGTGTCACCGGGGCGCGCACCTCGGGCGGGGCGCACGCGCACGGCACGGCGGTGGGCTCGCCCGGGGTCGTCTCCGGCAACGGCCTCCAGCTGCCCGTGGACCTCCCGGTGAACGTCAGCGGCAACTCGGTGAACGTGGTCGGCATCGGCAACCCGGCCTTCGGCAACAGGTCCACGAACACCTCGGTGGACCAGCCGGACGAGCCCGTCGAGCCCGTGGCGCCCGTCGAGCCCGTCCGGCCCGTGAACCCGCCACCGGGGCGGACGGTCGTGCCGCCGAAGGAGCACCAGGAGCAGCAGGTGCCCCGGCCCGAGCCGCACGCGATGGAAGAAACGGTCCCCTCCCTCGCCCACACGGGTTCGGACCAGACCCTCCCGGCGCTCGCGGGCAGTGCGGCCCTGCTGCTGGGCGGTGTCGCCCTCCACCGGCGCTTCAGGCCGCAGCGGCAACGCTGACCGCAGGGGCGAACACCGACCGCGGCGGCGAAGGCTGACCGCGGCGGCGAAGGCTGACCGCAGGGCCGGGACGGCTCCGGTCCCGACGGAGGATCCCCGCCGGGGTCCTCCGTCAGACGGCGCCGACGTGAAAGCGGCGGTGCAGCGCGCGTACCTCGTCGGCCAGGGCGTCCACCGGCCCCTCCACGGCCACCCCGGGGGCGATCTCGCCGACCGGCAGCATCCGCACCGGCGGAGCGGGCACGCCCCACTCGCCCAGCCAGCCGGCCAACTGCCGCGACGACACCACGTACACGATGCGTCCGAGCCCCACCCAGGCGTGCGCGGCCGCGCACATGGGGCAGTGCTCGCCGGACGTGTAGACGGTCGCCGCCGCCCGCTCCTCGACGGTCAGGTGCGCGGCCGCCCAGCGCGCCAGCTCGAACTCCGGATGCCGGGTACGGTCACCGGAGGCCACCCGGTTGTGGTCCTCCGCCAGCACGGCGCCGTCCGCGCCCACCAGGACCGACCCGAACGGTTCGTCGCCCTGCGCCAGCGCCTCGGCCGCCAGCTCCACGCAACGGCGCAGATGGGCCAGCTCGGCATCCTTCACCATGACATTCCCCTCTTCTTCGGCACCTGATCCGAAGCCGCAGGCTATGCCGAAGGCCCGTCCCCGGTGCGACGGGCAGGGCGTGCCGTCCGTAAATATGTTGAACGAGCCCTTCCGGGATGCTTGGGTCGGCGCGTGGATCACATGAACGGGACGGACCGAATGAGCCGTACGGACGACGCGGAACGCGAGGCGCTGCTCGCCCTCTACGACCGGGTCATGCGCGAAGGGGCCCGCCCCGACGGTCCGGGCACCCGCGTCGAACGCGTGGGGCAGGTGGTCCGCCAGGTCGCCTCCGCACAGGAGTGGAACGGGATCCTCTGGTCGGCCCTGGACGCCGACGGCGCCGACGCGGCGATCGCCGAGCAGATCGCCCATTTCACCGGCCTCGGCCTCACCTTCGAGTGGAAGATCTACGGGCACGATCTGCCGGTCGACCTCGGCGCACGGCTCCAGGCGGCCGGCTTCACGCCCGAGCCGACCGAGACGCTGCTGATCGCCGAGGTGGCGAAGCTGTCCCTCGACGTCGAGCCGCCCGCCGGGATCCGCCTGCTGCCGGTCACCGACGCCGTCGGAGTGGGCCTGATGGCCGAGGCGAACGAGCAGGCCTTCGGCGTGGACAGCGACTGGCTGCGGCACCGGATGCTGGCCCGGCTGACCGCCGACCCGGACACCCTCGTCGGGGTGGTGGCCCTCGCCGGCGACGTGCCCGTGAGCTCGGCCCGGATGGAACTGGTCCCCGGCACGCCGTTCGCCGGACTGTGGGGCGGCGGCACCGTGGAGAGCTGGCGGGGCCGGGGCATCTACCGGGCGCTGATCGCCCACCGCGCCCGCATCGCCGCCGACCGCGGCTACCGCTACCTCCAGGTCGACGCCACCGACGACAGCCGCCCCATCCTCGAACGCCTCGGCTTCACACCACTGACCACGACGACGCCGTACGAGTACGCGCCGTAGGGCGTCCCGCTCGTGGTGACGGCGGCGCCCCGGTCAGGGTGACCCGGGCGCCCCGCGCCTCACAGATCGCGCCGGTGCTCCACCGACCGGTGCGTCGGGAGGTAGCCGAGCGCCTCGTTGACCGCGCGCATCGGCGCGTTGCCGTCGGCGGTGTCGGTGAGCAGCCCGCCCAGCTCCGGGTGCCGCTCGCGGGCCCGGCGGATCGACAGCGCCTTCATCCGGCGGGCGAGGCCGCGGCCGCGGTGCTCGGGGAGGACCGCCGTGCCGTAGTGCTGTCCGTCGCCCCGGCCGTCGCCGGGGACGACCAGTTCGCTGAAGCCGACGACGGAGCCGTCCGCGGTGTCCACCGCGGCGACGGTGTGCAGCAGGTCGCCGCGGCGCGCCACCGCCTCGGCGGCCGCGACCAGGCGGTCCACGTCCCATACGACTCTGCCGTGGTCCGTGTCCCCCATCGGCATGTCGTCCATGGCCCGGCGGGCGTCGGCGTACGTCCGGGCCAGCGCGGCCGGCACCGTGCCGTCCCACTCCGTCAGCCGGTAACCCGGACACGGGCGGTCGGCGAGGGCGTCGAGCGCGGGGAGGTCGGCGTCCGTCAGCGGCAGTCGCGCGTAGATCAGGGACAGTACGGGCCGAAAGCCCCGTGCCGCCAGGAACAGGTCGGCGGGGGAGCCCTGTTCGGCCTGGGCCAGCACCGAGCGCCGCTCCTGCGCCCGGGCCGCGGCCAGCGCGACGTCCAGGAGCCGGGTGCCCACACCGCCTCGCCGCTCGGCGGGGTGCACCGAGAGCTCCAGTTCGGCGAGGTGCCGCTGCTCCTCGCGGTCGAACACGCGCAGGAATGCGGAGCCCAGCGGCTCTCCGGCGGGGCCGGACGCCAGCCAGGCCAGCCGGTGGCTCGACGGCCCGGGTTCGGTCTCGGTGAGCGGGGTGATGCGCAGGGACAAGACGGCTCCGTCAGGATCGGGGCGGTGGTGGCGGACCATGGCAGCCAATCGTGACGGGGCGCCGCCCGCAACGGATTTGCGGGCGGCCGGGCGCGCGGGCCGCCCTGGTGCGCGGCCCGCCCTCAGTGCCTGTCCGACGATTCCCGTCTGCCCCGCGACAGGCCCTACCGTCGTGCCCGGGACCGGTCCAGCGCGGCCACGCCGACCGCGGCGAGGCCGATCTGGATGAGCCACTCGATCCAGTCGACGCCCTTGGTGTCGGCCACGCCGAACGCGGAGGCGATCGCCGATCCGACGAAAGCGGCCAGGATGCCCACGGCGATCGTCCACAGGATGCCGATGTGCTGGCGCCCCGGGACGACGAGTCGTCCGAGCACGCCGATGATGATGCCGATGACGATCGCACTGAAGATGCTTGAGATCTCCATTTTTCCGCCCCTCTCAGTCGGACCTCGCTGCACTGCATCTGCCCGCTGGGGCGGGGTGCAGTCCCTTCCGGTTATTGCCCGCTCTTGATGGTTCCCCGGCCTTGATGCCGTGTACCTTTCAAGCGTTCCACGCGTGTAGATACCCCCACCTTCGTTCTACGCGCGCAGAGTTGGCGCACGCACCCGCAATGTCCCCACCCCACACGGAGGTTTGACGGATGCTCGGATCCAGAAGGTTCCGCCGCAGACTCACCACCGGCCTCGCCGGTCTCGGGCTGCTCGTCACGGCAGCCGCCCTTCAGGTCACCACCGACGTGACGCCGGCCCACGCGGCCACCACGCACCGCGTCCTGTTCGACAACGCCCACGCCGAGACGGCCGGGAACGCCGACTGGATCATCTCCACCAGTCAGCCCGACCCGCTCGGCCAGAACTCCAACCCCACGTCGGAGACCTCCTGGACCGGCGCCCTGTCCTCCTGGGGCGTGGCCCTCCAGAAGACCGGCAGCTACAGCCTGAAGACGCTGCCGTCCGGCTCCAGCCTCAGCTACGGCGGCTCCACGGCGACGGACCTGGCGAACTTCGACACGCTGGTCCTGCCCGAGCCCAACACGCTGTTCACGACCGCCGAGAAGACGGCGATCATGACCTTCGTCAAGAACGGCGGCGGGCTGTTCATGATCTCCGACCACACCGGCGCCGACCGCAACAGCGACGGCTACGACGCGTTGGAGATCCTCAACGACCTGATGACGAACAACAGTGTCGACTCCACCGACCCGTTCGGCTTCTCCATCGACACGCTCGACGTCAGCTCGGACTACCCGACCGCGATCAGCGACAGCTCCAACGCGGTGCTGAACGGCTCCTTCGGCAAGGTCACCAAGAGCCTGATCGCCGACGGCACCACGGCCACCCTCAAGCCCGCCGACAACTCCTCGGTCAAGGGCCTGGTCTACCGCACCGGTTACTCCGGCAACACCGGCGCGTTCTTCGCGACCAGCACCTTCGGCAGCGGCCGCGTCGCCTTCTGGGGTGACAGCTCGCCCATCGACGACGGGACGGGCCAGTCCGGCAACACCCTGTACGACGGCTGGAACGACACCGGCGCCACCAACGCGGCCCTCGCCCTCAACGCCACCGCCTGGCTGGCGGGTTCGGGCAGCACCGGCGGTGGCGGCACCGGCACCTGCACCGCCGCCCAGCTCCTCGGCAACAACGGCTTCGAGTCGGGCAGCACCACCTGGAGCGCCAGCAGCGGCGTCATCACCAACTCCAGCAGCCAGTCGGCGCGTACGGGCTCGTACTACGCCTGGCTGGACGGCTACGGGAGCGCCACCACCGACACCCTGTCCCAGTCGGTGACCATCCCCGCGGCCTGCACCACCGCCGCCCTCAGCTTCTATCTGCACATCGACACGGCGGAGACCACCACCAGCACCGCCTACGACACGCTCAAGGTCCAGGTCCTCAACAGCTCCGGAACCGTCCTGAGCACGCTGGCGACCTACTCCAACCTGAACGCCGCGAGCGGCTACACCCAGCGCAGCTTCAGTCTGGCGAGCTACGCCGGCCAGACCGTCACCCTGAAGTTCACCGGCGTCGAGGGCTCCACCCTCCAGACGTCGTTCGTCCTCGACGACACCGCGCTCAACGTCAGCTGAGGCCCACCCCGCGGGTCCGGCCCCGGCCGGGCCCGCGGGTTCAGCTCGCCGGTACCGTCAGTTCCTTCGCGTTCCAGCCGGAGATCCGCACCCGGGGCGCGAGGCCGTGCAGATCGGCCGTCCGGTAGGTGGCGGTCAGGGTCGCCGACTCACCTGGCCAGAGACTGACCTGGTTGTCCGACCAGCGCACCGGCAGCACCGGACGGTTCTTGCCGTCCACGAGATGGACGTCCGTGAGCAGCGACGGCGTCCGGCCGCCGCCGGTGCGGCGCACGGTCACCGTGGTCGTCGAGGTGCCGCCGGCCGACACCGTCGAGCCCGTCGCCGAGACCGGCACCCGTGCCATCGACGCCAGCCCCGTCAGATCGGCGTAGCCCGTCGTCGGCGTGTGGTACCAGTCGCTGTGCGCCCAGTCGAGCGTGTCGGCCTTCTCGGAGAGCCAGTACACGTTCCGGCCGACCTCCCGGCCGGCCCGGTCGGTCAGCACCAGCCGCGCCAGATACGTCGTGGACAGCCCGCTCACCGAGGCGGGCAGCGTCAGCGCCGTGGTGCGCGACCCCGCGCCGCCGACCTTCAGCCCGGTGACGGTCCGGTCGTACCGCTGCGTGCCGTCGGGGTCGAACAGCGTGGCCCGTACGGTGAGTCCGGAGGCGCCGGAGGCGCGGTTGGCGACCACGACCACCGAGCGGTCGTCGTACGAATACTGCACGTGCAGCGGCTCGTTGGCCTTCCTCGCCCCGAAGTAGGCGCCGCCCTGGTCGAGATAGCGGTCCATCAGCTGCCAGTGCAGCGAGGTCCAGCCGCTGTTGAACATCCAGTAGATCACCCCGGTGGACGGCCTCGAGGTGTCGGTCGCGTTGCGCCCGTACGCCTCGAACTGGGCGCGCACGGCCTCGTACTGGGCGAGCTGGGCCTTGCGTACGTAGTCGGTCAGGCCGGTGGGGGCGCCGTAGCGGCCGGCGAGGGCGTGGTCGTAGAGCTTGAGCGTGCCGAAGGTGGCCGACGGGGAGCGGTGGTACTGCTTGGCTTCCGGGTCCTTCCAGAGGGTGTCCAGCTCGGCCGGTGTCATCATCCTGCGCAGGGTGTCGAGGGTGGGAATGTCGGGGCCCGCGCCGGTCTCGGAGTTGAAGCCGGTGGCGCCGCCCTCCCGCTTGGCGTACCAGTAGTGCGGCGGTACCCAGTCGTAGGGGCCGGTCATCTTCATCCCGGAGCGGCCCGACACGGGCGCGGAGGCGTCGGACGCGGCGGGGATCACGGGGTTGGGCCAGTCGGCGGCCTCCAGGGCGGCGAGGTAGTTCTTCTCGATGGTGGCGTCGGGGGCGGCGTCGCTGCCGATCAGGAAGGAGATCACGCTCGGGTGGCCGCGCAGCCGGGCGGCCTCGGCGGCCATCGAGGCCTTGGCCACGACGTAGTCGGCGGGCTTCCACTTCTCGCCGGCGCCGTTCTCGTTGACCTGGCCCTCCCACTTGTCGCAGCACTCCCAGCCCGGGAGGGTGAGGACGCCGTACCGGTCGGCGAGGTCGAAGAACTCGTCCGGCTCGATGTGTCCCTCCAGCCGGACGGTGTTGAGGCCGAGGTCGAGGGCGTACTTCAGCCGGTCCTCGACGTAGGTGCGGTCCCAGCGCAGGAACTCGTCCGGTGACCAGCCGCCGCCCTTGATCAGCAGACGGCGGCCGTTGATCCGGTACTGCCGGGCGCCGTCGGAGTTCAGCGGCGCCCGGACGTCGCGGATGCCGAAGTTCTCGTGCGCGGTGTCCGACGCCCGGCCCGCGACGGACGCGGTCAGATCCAGGCCGTACAGGGGCCGGCCGCCCATGCCCGCGGGCCACCAGACCTTCGGGGAGGCCAGCCGCAGACCGGGGACGTCGGCGGGGGTGAAGACCACGGTCTTCGCCTCGTGGGCGGCGAGCCCGACGGTCGTGGTGAACGACGTGGCGGCGACGCGGCCGCCGACCTCGGCGGTGACCGGTGCGCCGGAGTCGTTGCGGACCTGTGCCTTGACCGTCAGGTCCGCCGACGCCAGCGACGGCACGTCCAGCTTCGTCACCACGTGGGCGTCGCGCAGCGCGACCGGGCCGCCCCGGCGGACCACGACGTCGCGCACGATGCCCATGTTCTGGTCGGGCGGCGGCTGGAGCCAGTCGAGCCAGCCCATGGTCAGCATCCGGTTCGGATCGTTGGGCCGGATCCGGAAGGCGACCGTGTTCGTGCCCGCCCGCACGAGCGAGGTGACGTCCAGCTCGTGCCGGGTGTAGGCGCCGGTGACGTCCGCCGCCGCGGCCACCCGCCTGCCGTTGACGTACACGTCCGCCGCCGGGATCACGCCGCTGAAGTCGAGGTAGGTGCGCGCCGTGGGGTCGCCGACCGTGAAGTCGGAGCGATACCACCAGGGCACCTGGAAGTCGGCCTTCGGGATCCGCTGCTGGTTCGTGGAGCGGAACGGGTCGGCGTGGACGCCGGCCGCGAGCAGGGCCGCGAGGACGGTGGAGCGAGGTCCGGCCGGGTACCAGCCGGCCGTCCGATAGCCGGGGGAGGAGACGGCCGAGGGGGCGTCGGTCACCTTCGCCGTGGACTGGATCGCGTAGCCGGTGAGCGGGGTGGCGGTGTTTGCGGCGGCGGGGACGTGGGTGGCCCGGACCTGTGCCGTCGGGGGTGCGGGGTGCCGGTTCTCGGCCCACGAGCCCGGGTCGGGCGACCAGGCCAGCCCCAGGGCCAGGACGGAGGCGGCGAGACAGCCGCGGGCGGCGGGGCGAGGGAACACGGCGGTCTCCGGCCTCGTAAAGTGGCCTCATAAAGTTAGGAAACTTTACTAATTCTGGTCAGGCTAGGACCCGAGGCAGGGCGAGTCAATGACCGCGGCCCGGGTGTCCAGGACGCCGCCCGAGGGGTCGGGGCGCGGCCGGCCGGGGCATCCGGCCCGGACGGCCGAGGGCTCACGACCTCGCTGACCTGCGCTCGAACACCGTGTCCCGGGCCGTGCCCAGCGCCGTCGCCACCGCGCCGAGCAGCACCGCGTCCTCACCCAGTCGGCTGGGGGATATCCGCGGCCGCAGCGGTGTGAGCGCGCGCAGATGCTCCCGGACCGGGCCCAGCAGCAGGTCGACGCTGTGGCCGACGCCCCCGCCGAGCACCACCAGGTCGGGGTCGAGCACGGCGGCGGCCGCCGCCACCGTGTGGGCGATCCGCTCGCCCTCCAGCCGCACCGCGCGCAGCGCCGCCGGGTTGCCGTGCCGGGCCGCCTCGAAGACCGCCTTCGCGGTGAGCTGCCCGCTCATCCCGAACCGGCGTGCCGCCTCCACCACGGCCACCCCCGACACCGCGTCCTCCAGCCGCTCCGGCCTCGGCTGCCCCGGCCAGGGCAGGAAGCCGATCTCCCCGGCCAGCCCGTGCGCCCCGGTGAACAGCCGTCCCTCGCTGACCACGCCCATGCCCAGACCGGTGCCGATCAGGATGTACGCGAACAGCCTGCTGCCCGCGCCGACCCCGTACGTGTACTCGCCCAGCGCGGCCAGATTGGCGTCGTTGTGCATCTCCAGCGGGACGCCCAGGGCCTCCCGCAGGTCCTCCAGCAGGCCGGCCCTGCCCCACCCCGGCAGATGCATCGCGTAGCGCACCCGGCGCTGCTTCTCGTCGTACACCCCCGGCGTGCCGACCACCCCGTGCACCACCTCGGCCGGGTCCACGCCGGAGTCGGCGACCACCTGCCGGGCGGTGGAGACGACCAGGTCCGCCAGCGCGCCGGAGCCGCGGGCGCGGTTGCGTACGTCGGCGCGGGCGACCAGCGTGCCGTCGAGGTCGGCGACCGCCACCCGCAGCCAGCCGCGTCCCACGTCCACGCCCAGCGCGTACCCCGCGGCCGGGTCGGGGGCGTACAGGACCGCGGTGCGGCCGCGCTCGGGGGCGTGGGTGCCGACCTCGCGGACCAGCCCGACGGCCGCCAGCGCGGCCAGCGCGCTGGACACGGTCGGTTTGGACAGCCCGGTCTCGCGGGCCAGCTGGGCGCGGGACGCCGCGCCGAGGCCGCGCAGCCGGTCGAGCAGCAGCCGCTCGTTGGTGCTGCGCAGGCGCTGCCGGTTCCAGGGCTGATCCGGCTGATCTGCGGCGTCGCTTGCGGGCATCGGACCATTCTCGTGCACGGCCGACGCATACTTGACGCATCTAGTAAGTCTCCTTAACTATATCGGCCACTCGGTCGGTTCCGCCGGGCGAGCCCGTCTCCCTGCCGTGTGTCAGGAGTCCCCATGTCCGGTACCCCGCCCCCTGCCCCTCCTTCCCCGGAGGGGTTCGTCCGCCGCGTCGGTCCGTTCCAGGCCACCGCCATCAACATGAGCCAGATGTGCGGCATCGGTCCGTTCGTGACGATCCCGCTGATGGTCGCCGCGTTCGGCGGCCCCCAGGCGGTCGTCGGGTTCGTCGCGGGCGCCGTGCTGGCGCTGTGCGACGGGCTCGTCTGGGCCGAACTGGGCGCCGCCATGCCCGGCTCCGGCGGCAGTTACGTCTACCTCCGCCAGGCCTTCCAGTACCGCACCGGGCGGCTGATGCCGTTCCTGTTCGTGTGGACGGCGATGCTCTTCATCCCGCTGATCATGTCCACCGGCGTGGTCGGCTTCGTCCAGTACTTAAGCTATCTGGCGCCCGATCTCGGCCGGACGTCCGGCGATCTGATCGGCCTCGGTGTCATCGCGCTGGTGGTGATCCTGCTCTGGCGCGGCATCGAGCACATCGCGCGCATCACCGCCGTGATGTGGGTGGTGATGATCGCCTCGGTGGTCCTGGTGATCGCCGCCGCGGCCACCCACTTCAGCCCGCACCGGGCCTTCACCTACCCGGCGGGCGCCTTCGACCTGACGAGCGGCCACTTCTGGCCGGGCTTCGCCGCCGGTCTGACCATCGGCATCTACGACTACCTCGGCTACAACACCACCGCCTACATGGGTGCGGAGATCAAGGACCCCGGCCGCACCCTGCCGCGCTCCATCGTCTTCTCCGTCCTCGGCATCATGGGGATCTACCTGCTGCTCCAGATCGGCACGCTCGGCGTCGTCGACTGGCACCGGATGACCGACCCGGCCGACATCGCCTCCACCTCGGTGGCGTCGGCGGTGCTGGAGGAGACCTGGGGCAGGGGCGCCGCCGACACGGTGACCGTCCTGATCCTGGTCACGGCCTTCGCCTCGGTGTTCACCGGGCTGCTCGGCGGCTCGCGGGTGCCGTACGACGCCGCCCGCGACGGGGTGTTCTTCCGCCCGTTCGCCAAGCTCCACCCCCGGCACCGGTTCCCCGTGCCGGGCCTGGCCGCGATGGGCGTGATCACCGCGATCGGCTTCCTGATCGGCCGGCACACCGACCTGGCGACCCTGATCCAGCTGCTGACCACCGTGATGGTGATCGTCCAGGCGCTCGCCCAGATCGTCGCCCTGTCGGTCCTGCGCAGGCGCCGGCCGACGCTCGACCGCCCGTACCGGATGTGGCTCTATCCGCTGCCGAGCGTCGTCGCCCTCGCCGGCTGGTGCGTCATCTACGGCTACGCCGACCACAACTCCCCGGGCCGGCACCCCATCGAGTGGTCGCTGGCCTGGCTGGCCCTCGGCTGTGCGGCGTTCCTGATCTGGGCGTGGCGGGAGAAGGTGTGGCCGTTCGGCGGGAAGGAGATCGACGAGCGCTACGACGCCGCACCCGCGGCGGAGGCCGAGCCCGCCGGAACCTGACCGTCCCCGGTGCGCGCCTCGCGCCGGGACGTCCGCGGCGGCGCCGCGGCGCGAGGCCGTGCCGGTGGGCGTCCGTGCGCGGACACAGGCGGGCCGGCCCGCTGGATGCGGACCGGCCGGCCCGTCGACTCGCCTCCTGTGATAGTTGCGAGACTTTTATGGCTTGGGAAGGCTGCGTGCCGCCGTCATCGCGCACATCCCGCCGAGGATGATGGCCAGCGCGCCGATGATGATGTTGTTCAGCGCGACTCCCATGTCGGGGCTCGTGCCGACGATCCAGGGCGCGATGATCATCCACACGCCGAGGGCGCACATGGCCCAGCTCAGCCCGTACATCCGGGCCGGTGCGGCCGTGAACCCGAGGGCCAGCAGGCCGATGGCCACACCCATGATCAGGTTGTGCGGCACGAGTGCCGGCTGGCTCAGCGTGTAGTGGAGTATCCACGGGGACACGGCGCAGTACAGGCCGAGCAGGAACACCGGCCCGTCCATGAGCACCACATCACGACCGCCGAGCATGCGGGCGTAGCGTTCCCGCATTTCGGCGGCATCGGGGTGAGTGGATATGTCACCCCTGGTCGGTGAGACGTTGGCCATGACGCGTCTCCTTTGACTGACAGGCCGAACCGCGTGTGGCGGTATGCGGTGAACGCCGCTTACACCCCATTCTGCTCTTATTTCCCCCTTATGTGTAGAGGGTGGCGATATCTGGTCACTCGCTGCCCCGTCCGGCCTGCCGGAGGAGCGCCGACCAATCCACCCGTGCCGCGGCCACGGATTACGCGCGAGGGCTCCGGAAAACCGGGGCGCGCGGAAGGCGGTGGCGGACATGACGGCGGGATCCGCGGGCGGGGCGCGTGACGGGCGGCGGCGTACGGCCGTGGTGGGCAGCGGGGTGGCGGGCCTGACCGCCGCCCATGTACTCGCCCGCGCCCACCACGTCACGCTGTACGAGGCGGACGACAGACTCGGCGGACACGCCCACACCCACCGGCTCACCTCGTCCGACGGCCGCGTGCACCAGGTCGACTCCGGCTTCATCGTGCACAACCGCCGTACCTACCCGAACCTCCTGCGGCTCTTCGGCGAACTCGGCGTGGCCACCCAGGAGTCCGAGATGAGCCTGTCCGTACGGTGCGAGGGCTGCGGGCTCGAATACGCCGGTGCCCGCGGCCCGGTCGGCCTGCTCGCCCGGCCCCGCAACGCCCTGCGCGGTGCCTACCTGCGGATGCTCGCCGAGGTCCCCGTCTTCCACCGGGCGGCGCGCCGGCAACTGGCCCGGGGCGCCGAAGACCCCCTCACACTCGGCGCGTTCCTCGACCGCGAGGGCTTCTCCCCCTATTTCCGGGCGCACTTCATGACACCGCTGGTGTCCGCCGTGTGGTCCTGCGACGCGGTCACCGCCGGAGGCCACCCGGCCGTCCACCTGTTCCGCTTCCTGGAGCACCACGGCATGCTCTCGATCGGCGGCTCGCCGGTGTGGCGCACCGTGACCGGAGGCTCCCGCAGCTACGTCGACCGGATCGCCGAACGGCTCGACGCGGTGCGCCTCGCGACCCCGGTCCGCTCCCTGCGGCGGCACCCCGACGGCGCCGAGATCACCCTCCACGACGGCACTGTCGAGTCCTACGACAGCGTCGTGATCGCCGTGCACCCGGACCAGGCGCTGAACCTGCTGGCCGACGCCACCGTGGCCGAGAAGGAGGTCCTCGGCGCGTTCCGCTACACCCGCAACACCACCCTCCTGCACACGGACACCGCGCTGCTCCCGCGCGCCCGCGGCGCCCGTGCCTCCTGGAACCACCTGCTGCCCTCCTGCACGGCGGGCGCCGACCGGGTCCGGGTCAGCTACGACATGAACCGCCTCCAACGCCTCGACGCGGCCGAGACGTTCGTCGTCACCCTGGGCGGTGAGGACCGGGTCGACCCCGCTCGGATCCTGGCCCGCATGGTCTACGAACATCCCGTGTACACCGCCGAGTCGGTCGCCGCCCAGCAGCGCCTCCCGGACCTGGACACGGCCGTCGCCGCCTACGCGGGCGCCTACCACGGCTGGGGCTTCCACGAGGACGGCTGCCGCTCCGGCGTCCGCGCCGCCGCGACACTGGGGGTGCGCCGGTGACAGCCGTGCCCGCCCTGTACCCGTGCACGATCACCCATGTGCGCACCGCGCCCTTCCGGTACACGCTGCGCCACCGCACCTACCTGTGGCTTCTCGACCCCGACCGGCCCCCCGTACTGCCGCGCCCGCTGCGGCCGTTGGCGAGGTTCGACCCCCGCGACCACTTCACCGGCGACGGGCGCCCGGTGCGGGCCGCCCTGGAGGCGTTCCTCGCCGCACACGGGGTACCGCCGCCGGGCGGCCCGGTGCTGATGCTCACCCACGCCCGCGTCCTGGGTCATGTCTTCAACCCGCTCACCCTCTACTGGTGCCACGACCCCCACGGCACCCCGCGCCACGTCGTCGCCGAGGTGCACAACACCTACGGCGGACGGCACTGCTACCTGCTGCACCCGGACGCGTCGGGAACGGCGTCCGCCGACAAGGAGTTCTACGTCTCCCCGTTCTTCCCCGTCGACGGCCGCTACCGCATGCGCCTGCCGGTACCCGGCCACCGGCTCGACGTGACCGTGCACCTCGACCGGGACGGCGGCCGCCCCTTCACCGCGACCGTGCGCGGCGGCCGGCGCGCGGTCACCGCGCGGGAGGTGCTGCGGCAGGCCCTGCGCCATCCGTGGTCCACCGTCGCAGTGTCCGCCGCGATCCGGGTGCACGGCATCCGCCTGTACCTGAAGGGACTGCCGGTCCAGCCCCGCCCCGGACAAGCCGCCGCGAACACCCGGAACCCCGAGGAGAGCGTGACATGACGACAGTCGAGCCCCGCCCCGCCGCCGTGCGGCGCGTCGTACGCCCCGCCGCCGCGGGCGTCGACCCGGCCCGCTGGCCCGACGTGGCGGCCCCGCGGGACGCCTCCCGGGCCCGTACGGCCGTCACGGCGGCGGTGGTACGCAGGGCTCTGGACCGGCTGCCGCTGCGGGCGCGGTACGCCGACGGCACCGAGGCCGGCCGCGGCGGACCGCTGCTGGAGATCCACGCACCCCGGGCGTTCCACGCCCGGATCGGCGCCCGGGGCCTGATCGGCTTCGGCGAGTCGTACATGGCCGGCGAGTGGGACGCGCCCGACCTGGCCGGCGCCCTCACCGTGCTCGCCGCCCACGCCGCCGACCTGATCCCCGCCCCGCTCCAGCGGCTGCGCGGCCTGTGGGCGCCGCGGCAGCCGGGCGCCCGGCGCAACACACCCGAGGGCGCCCGCGCCAACATCGGCCACCACTACGACCTGTCCAACGACCTCTTCGCCCTCTTCCTCGACGACACCCTCACCTACTCCTCCGCCGTCTTCCACCGTCTCCCCGCCCGCTGGGACGAGCTCGCCGCCGCCCAGCACCGCAAGATCGACCGACTGCTGGACCTCGCACAGGTGAGCGACGGCACCCGGCTGCTGGAGATCGGCACCGGCTGGGGCGAACTCGCGATCCGGGCCGCCGCCCGCGGCGCGCACGTCACCTCGCTGACCCTCTCGCGCGAGCAGCGCGACCTGGCCCGCGCCCGCGTGCACGACGCCGCACTGACCGACCTGGTCGACATCGAACTGTGCGACTACCGCGAGGCCCGCGGCACCTACGACGCCGTCGTCAGCGTCGAGATGGTCGAGGCCGTCGGCGAGGAGTTCTGGCCGGTGTACTTCCGCACCCTCGACGACCGGCTCGCCCCCGGCGGCCGCGCCGCCCTCCAGGCCATCACCATGCCGCACGACCGCATGCTCGCCACCCGCGACACCTACACCTGGATCCAGAAGTACGTCTTCCCCGGCGGCAGGCTGCCCTCCGTCGAGGCCGTCGCCGAGGCCGTCCGCGACCACACCCGGCTGACCGTCACCCGGCGCGACGGCTTCGGGGCGCACTACGCCGAGACCCTGCGTCTGTGGCGGCAGCGCTTCGCCGAGCGCGCCGAGGACGTCGCCGGGCTCGGCTTCGACCACACCTTCCGGCGGATGTGGAACCTCTACCTGGCCTACTCCGAGGCCGGATTCCGCTCCGGCTACCTCGACGTACAGCAGTACCTGCTCACGAAGGAGGCCCCTGCCCGATGAGCACGCCGCGCACCCCGCGCACGCCGCGCACCCCGCGCACCGCGCGGCCCGGCGCCGCGCACCGGCTCGCCGCGCTCGTCCGGGACGCGCTCGGCGGCCCGCTGCCGCTGCGGCTGCGCGCCTGGGACGGCAGCGAGACGGGCCCCGCCGACGGACCGGTCGTGGTCGTACGCTCCCGGCGCGCGCTGCGCCGGCTGCTGTGGCAGCCCGGTGAACTCGGGCTCGCCCAGGCCTACGTCACCGGCGAACTGGACGTGGACGGCGATCTCGCCGAGGCCCTGCGCGCCATGTGGGCCGCCGTACGGGAGCACGCCCTGCACCCGCCCCGGCTCACCCTCGCCGACCGGACCCGCGCGCTCGGCACGGCCGCACGGCTCGGCGCCGTCGGCCCGCGCCCGGCGGACCCCGCCTCGCAGGCCCGGCTGCGCGGCGCACCGCACAGCAGAGCCCGCGACCGGGCCGCCGTCAGCCACCACTACGACCTCTCCAACGACTTCTACCGGCTGCTCCTCGACGACACCATGGCCTACTCGTGCGGCTACTGGCCGGGCGAGGAGCCGCACGCCACCGCCGAGCGCTCCCAGCACGCCAAGCTGGAGCTGGTCTGCCGCAAGCTCGGCCTGGTGCCCGGCAGCCGACTGCTGGACATCGGCTGCGGCTGGGGCTCCCTCGCCCTGTACGCGGCCGAGGAGCACAAGGCGCAGGTCACCGCCGTCACCCTGGCCCACGAGCAGGCCGCCCACGTGCGCGCCCGGGTACGCGAACGCGCGCTGGAGCACCGGGTCGAGGTGGTGTGCCAGGACTACCGCGACATCGGCGGCGGGGCGTACGACGCCGTCGCGAGCGTGGAGATGGGCGAGCACGTCGGGGACGCCGAGTACCCGGCGTTCACGGCCGCCCTGCACCGGCTAGTGCGACCGGGGGGCCGGGTGCTGGTGCAGCAGATGTCGCGGGGCGCCGGCGCGCCCGGCGGCGGGGCGTTCATCGAGACGTACATCGCGCCCGACATGCACATGCGGCCGCTCGGCGAGACCGTGTCGCTGCTGGAGGGGGCCGGTCTGGAGGTGCGGTCGGTGGAGTCGCTGCGCGAGCACTACGTCCGTACGGTCGCCGCCTGGCACCGCACCCTGGAGGACCGCTGGAGCGACGTCGTACGGCTCGTCGGGGAGGAGACGGCCCGGGTGTGGCGGCTGTACCTGGTCGGCGGCGCGCTCGCCTTCGAACAGCGCCGCATGGGCGTCGACCAGATCCTGAGCGTGCGCCCCACGGCCGACGGGGTGAGCGGTATGCCCGCCACACCGGCGCACTGGTACGCGGGATTGGACCGGCCGTGAACGCCGTCGCCTGGGACGCCTTCGCGGACAACCTGCTCTGGGCCGCCCTCACCGCCCTGGCCGTCATGCTGGTCACCTTCGCCGTCGCCGTACGCAGGCGCCTGCACCGGATCGTGGACGTGGCCTGGGGGCTCGGCTTCACCGCGGTCGCCCTGGTGAGCTGCGCGGCCTCGGCGGGCGAGGGCGACACCGGGCGCCGGGTGCTGGTGACCGTCCTGACGTCCGTGTGGGGACTGCGGCTGGCCGCGCACATCGCCCGGCGGGGGCGCGGCCACGGGGAGGACCCGCGCTACGAGGCACTGCTGGCGAAGGCCCCCGGCAGCCGCGACCTGTACGCCCTGCGCATGGTGTACCTGCTCCAGGGCGCCCTGGTGTGGCTGGTCTCGCTGCCGGTCCAGGCCGCGCAGTACGTGCGGACGGAGATGTCGGGCCTCGCCTGGGCGGGCACGGCGCTGTGGGCGGTCGGCCTGTTCTTCGAAGCGGTCGGGGACGCCCAGCTCGCCCGGTTCAAGGCCGACCCGGCCCACCGAGGCCGGATCATGGACCAAGGGCTGTGGCGCTACACCCGCCATCCCAACTACTTCGGCGACTTCTGCGTGTGGTGGGGGCTGTACCTGATCGCGTGCGACTCCGCCGCGACGGCCGCGCTGTCCCTCGTGTCACCGGTGGTCATGAGCTTCCTGCTCATCCGGGGGAGCGGCAAACCGATGCTGGAGCGGCACCTGGCCGGGCGCCCCGGCTACGCCCGGTACGCCGCCCGCACCAGCGGGTTCTTCCCCCGGCCGCCGCGCGGCTGACGAGGGCCGCGGCCCTGGCGCGGGACCGCGCGCGCGAGCGGCGGCGGTACCGCGAACGGCGTGGCGGGTGCGGGCCGACGGCGCTCACCCGTCCACCCCCAGGCAGTCGCGCAGTCGGACGAGTCCGTCGCGCAGCCGGGTCTTGACCGTGCCGAGCGGCAGCCCGAGGTCCTGCGCGACCTGCCGGTAGGTCAGCCCCCGGTAATAGGCCAGGGTGATCGCCTGCCGCTGGATCTCCGTCAGGGCGAGCAGGCAGTGCCGCACCTGCTCCCGCTCCAGGCGCGCCTCCACCTGTTCGGTCACCTGGTCGTACGCGGGCATGCGGTCGAGCAGCGCCGCCCGGTGGTCGCGGGCCGCGGCGGCCTCCGCAGAGCGGACCCGGTCCACCGCCCGGCGGTGGGCGAGGGTGAGGATCCAGTTGACGGCGGATCCACGCTCGGGGCGGAAGCGGCGGGCGGTGCGCCAGACCTCGACCAGTACCTCCTGTGCGACCTCCTCGGACTGCGCGCGGTCGCGCAGCACACCGCGGGCGACGCCCAGCACCGGGCTCGCCACGGCGTCGTAGAGGGCGGCGAAGGCCCGCTGGTCGCCCAGGGCCACCTGGCTCAGCAACTCCTCCAGGTCGGGTCGCGATGCGGGAGCCCCGCCGACGTGGACGGCTTCTGTCACGGGAGAGACCTCCGGGAGTCGACACGTGCGGGCGTCGTCCGGTGCCGGTGCCGGTGCCGGTGCCGGTGGAAGGGCGAAGGCCGGGGTCCGCCCGCGACGCCCTGTCCCTCCCTTCCGGCGGCGACGGCGGTTCGGATGCGCCCGTCCCTTCGCTGCATCGTTCGTGCATCGAAAACCGGTGCGAAGAGCGACCGCCTGCCCGTCCCCGGTGTCGCCTCAGGCGCACATGTCCTGCGGAAGACAGCTGCGCAGCCGCAGCAGCCCGCGGCGCGCGTGGCTCTTCACCGTGCCCAGGGGCAGACCGGTGCGCTCCGCGATCTGGGCCTGGGTCAGGTCCTCGTAGAAGGTCAGCCGCAGCACCCGCTGCTGCGGGGCCGGGAGCCGGGCCAGCTCGTGGCGCACGAGCACCCGGTCGAGGACGGCCTCGGGCTGCTGCTGCGCGGCGGGCGCGAGCACCGAGCCGGCCGTGGAGACGAGTTCGGCGCGGCGGGTCCGGGCGCCGAGCGCGTCGGCGACCTTGCGTTTCGTGATGCCGACGATCCAGCCCGCCAGCGTGCCGCGCTCCGGCCGGTAGCCCAGGCGGCCGCGCCAGACCCCCAGGAACACCTGCTGCGCGACGTCCTCCGCCTCCCTGGCGTCCCCCAGCGAGCGCCGGGCGAGCGTGTGCACCAGCGCCGACCAGCGGTGGCAGACCACGGCCAGACAGGCCTCGTCGCCCGCCACCAGACCGCGGGCCAGCTCCTCGTCGGAGTACGACTCCTGCGGCCGGGTCCACAGCGGTGCGGCGGGGGGCGGCGCGGCGCTCGGATCCGGACTCATGACGGCGACTCCTCGCTTCGTACGGACCGGTCCACGTCACCGTCGACGGGCCCCGGTACCGTCATCCTGCGAGCGGAGGGGCCGCCCGCTCAATGCGCATCGGTTGTGCATCGGTTGGCTGCCGTACAGTCGGCGTCATGAGCGAGTCCCCGAGTGGGTCCCCGGGCGAGTCCCCGGGCGAGGAGTCGGGCGACGGTGCGGCCGTCGCGGGTCTGACCACCGGTGCGGTGGCCCGTCGGCTGGGGGTGTCGCCCACCACGCTGCGCTCCTGGGACCGCAGGTACGGCATCGGTCCGGCGGTCCGCTCCGACGGACGCCACCGGCGCTGGACCCGGCAGGACGTGGCGAGGCTGGAGACGATGTGCCGGCTGACGGCCGCCGGGGTGCCGCCCGCGGAGGCGGCCCGCGCCGCGCAGGGCGAGCCGGCCGACACGGCCCCCCGGGCCACCGCCTCGGCCATGCCCGCCGTCCCCGCCGCCCAGGGTGAGCCCGGTGCCTGGCGCGCGGGGGATCGCGGCGGGCGGGCCGCGGCCGGGCCGCTGCCCCTGGGCGACGTGCGCCAGGAGTGCCGCGGCCTCGCCCGTGCCGCCGTCCGGCTCGACGCCCCCGCGGTCCAGGAGCAACTGGCCCGGGCCGTCGAGGAGCACGGGCTGACGGTCGCCTGGCAGGAGGTGATCGTGCCGACGCTGCACGCGGTGGGACGCAAGTGGGCCTCGTCGGGAGACCGTTACGTCGAGGTCGAGCACCTGCTGTCCTGGCATGTCTCCGGCACCCTGCACCGGCACACCCGGCCCACCGGGCGGTACGGGGACGTCGACGCCGGGGCGCCGGGACCGGTGGTGCTCGCCTGCGTACCCGGCGAGCAGCACACCCTGCCGCTGGAGGCGCTCGACGCCGGACTGAGCGAACTCGGCGTACCCACCCGCATGTTCGGGGCCGCCGTACCCGCCGAGGCGCTGATCGCCGCGGTCGGCCGGCTGGGGCCCGCGGCCGTGGTCCTGTGGGCCCAGGCACGCTCCTCGGCGAGCCTGCCGCTGGCCCAGCACGTCGCCGCCGCGCAGTGGGGCGTCAAGGGCGCCCGTAGACAGCCCCTGGTGATGCTCGCCGGCCCCGGCTGGCTCGGCCGGGCCACCCACGGGATGGCGCGACCGAACACCCTGGGCGACGCGGTGGACCTGCTGGCCGGTCTCTACACCGGGCCCGGCTAGCGCGTGTCCGGCGGGCGCCCGGCGCGCGCAGGCGGTGCCCGCCCGCCGCGTGGGTCGGGCGCGTCCTCAGTCGCGTCCGCGGGCCTCCCGGAAGCGGGCGAGTCCCTCGGAGAGGTCGACGATCGGCTCCGGGTAGTCCACCCCCGCGCGCTGCGGCCCCCGGAGTTTCCACGGCTCGTGCACCGACGGCCCCTCGACGCTCGCCAGTTCGGGCACCCACCGGCGCACGTAGGCCCCGTCGGGATCGTGCCGCTTGGCCTGGGTGACGGGGTTGAGCACCCGGTTGGGGCGGCTGTCGGTGCCGGTCCCCGCCATCCACTGCCAGTTGAGCTGGTTGTTCGCGACGTCGCCGTCGACCAGCAGGTCCAGGAAGTGCCGGGCGCCGACCCGCCAGTCGACGTAGAGCGTCTTGGTGAGAAAACTCGCCGTCAGCAGCCGGCAGCGGTTGTGCATCCAGCCCTCGTACCGGAGTTGGCGCATCCCCGCGTCGACCACCGGATAGCCGGTCCGGCCCTCCCGCCACGCCGCCACGTCCTCCCGCGCCGTCCGCTCGGACCGCCAACGGTCCCGCTTGGTGCGGTAGTCGGCGGTGGCCACCGCCGGGCGCGCGGCGAGCACCTGACGGTGGAAGTCCCGCCACGCGAGCTGCCGTACGAACGCCTCGGCGCCGGGACCGCCCGCCCGGCGCGCCCGGTTGACGACCTCCACGGGGGAGAGGGTGCCGAAGTGCAGGTGCGGGGAGAGCCGGGAGGTCGCGTCGCCGCCGAGGTCGTCCTGGCCGGTCTCGTAGGCGTCGACGCCGCGGCGGAGCCAGGCCGTGAGCCGCTCCCGGCCCGCCGTCTCGCCGCCCGCGGCCAGTCCCTCCGACACCCCGGTGAGTCCCTTCCGGGAGGGCAGTCCAGCGGAGCCGATGCCGTCCGGGACCCGCACCACGCGCGGCGCGCCGAGGGTGTCGCGCAGTGTCTGCCGCGACCACTGCCGGAAGTAGGGGGTGAAGACGGCGAAGTGGTCCGAGGAGGCCGGTGTCACGGCACCCGGCGGGACGGCCGTGCTCACCGTGTCGTGGACGTGCAGCCGTACGCCCTGGGCCTCCAGCGCGGCCCGCAGCCGTTCCTCGCGCCGCTGGGCGAAGGCGCTGACGTCGGCCGCCATGTGCACCTCGTCCGCGTCCGACTCGGCCGCCGCCTTGCAGACTTCCTCTACGACGTCGCCGTGGCGCAGGACGAGCCGTCCGCCGCGCTCGCGCAGGCCCGCGTCCAGGTCGCGCAGGCAGTCCGCGAGGAACGCCAGCCGGTTGGCGGCGGCGAAACCGGCGCCGTCCACGGCCGGGTCGCGGACGAAGAGCGGCACGATCTGCCGGGAGCCGTCGAGGGCGGCGCGCAGCGGCGGATGGTCGTGCAGACGGAGGTCGCAGGTGAACAGGACGACCGAGACGTTCATGAGGCATGCTCCGGAGAAGAGTGGGGGCCGTGGAGGTGCTTCCGGCCCGGGACGTCCGATGGATGCGGGTGTCCTCGGACACGGATGGCGCGACGCACACGGCCTTCGACCCGACGGCGCCCGGTCCTCGGCCCCAGGGCGCGCGCCCCTCGCCCAGCGGCACGCCCCCCTCGCTCAGCGGCCCGCGGCCCGCAGATCGGCGGTGCGCCGCTCAGGGACGCGTGCCTCTCGCTCAGCGCCGCGTGCCCGCAGCCCGCAGCCCGCAGATCGGCGGTGCGCGGCCCGCAGCTCAGCGGCGCGCACCCCTCGCTCAGCGGCACGCAGCCCGCGGTACGCAGCTCAGCGGTGCGCAGCCCAGGGGCGCGTGCCCCGCGCTAGCGCCGCGCACCCCTCGCCCGGCGGCGTGTGGCCCGCAGCCCGCGGCCCGCAGATCGGCGGCCCGCAGATCGGCGGTGCGCCGCTCAGGGACGCGTGCCTCTCGCTCAGCGCCGCGTGCCCGCAGCCCGCAGCCCGCAGCCCGCAGCCCGCAGCCCGCAGATCGGCGGTGCGCGGCCCGCAGCTCAGCGGCGCGCACCCCTCGCTCAGCGGCACGCAGCCCGCGGCCCGCAGCTCAGCGCGCGCTGCCCAGGGGCGCGTGCCCCGCGCTAGCGCCGCGCACTCTCGCCCGGCGGCGTGTGGCCCGCAGCCCGCGGCCCGCAGCCCGTGGCCCGCAGATCGGCGGTGCGCCGCCCAGGGGCGCGTGCCTCTCGCTCAGCGCCGCGTGCCCCTCGCCCGGCGGCGCGTGGCCCGCGGCCCTCGGCCCGGCGGCGCGCCGCCCGCAGCTCAAGCGCGTACGACCCGCAGCCCAGCGCCGAGTACCCCGCGCTCAGCGGCCCGCGCCCCTCGCTCAGCGGGCCACGGGCCACGGCTCACGGCCCGCAGGCCAGGGGCGTGCGCGGCCGTCAGCCCAGGGGTGCCCGGTCCCCGCCGTGCCCGACCGGGCTCGCCGCCGCGGCGCGGGCGATGTTGCGGGCCATCCCGCCGAACACGACGGCGTGGAAGGGGGAGACGCTCCACCAGTAGGCCTGGCCGAGCAGCCCGCGCGGATGGAACAGGGCACGCTGGCGGTACCGGGTGCGGCCGTCGCCGTCCGCGTCCACGTACATCTCCAGCCAGGCCAGACCCGGCAGCCGCATCTCGGCGCGCAGCCGCAGCAGCCGTCCGGGCTGGATCTCCTCGACCCGCCAGAAGTCCAGCGAGTCGCCGACCCGCAGCCGCGCCGCGTCCCGGCGCCCGCGGCGCAGTCCGACCCCGCCGACCAGCCGGTCCAGCCAGCCGCGTACGGCCCAGGCCAGCGGGAAGGAGTACCAGCCGTTCTCGCCCCCGATGCCCTCGATCACCCGCCACAGCGCCGCGCACGAGGCCTCGACCGGCTGCTCGCGCTCGTCGGTGTAGAGGCTGCCGCCCGCCCAGTCCGGGTCGGTGGGCAGCGGGTCGCTCGGGGCGCCGGGCACGGACGCGGACGACCACCGGGTCGTCACCTTCGCCTCGCGCACCCGGCGCAGGGCGAGCCGGACCGCCTCGTCGAAGCCGATCGGATGCCCCGGCGGGTCGGGGACGTACCGGACGATGTCGCGCTCGTGGCAGACGACCTCGTGCCGCAGCGACTCGGTGAGCGGCCGCGCGATCGCCGCGGGCACGGGCGTGACCAGGCCGACCCAGTGACTGGACAGGCCGGGGGAGAGCATCGGCACGGAGACGATGAGACGGCGCGGCAGCCGCGCGACGGCGGCGTAGCGCACCATCATCTCCCGGTACGTCAGGACGTCCGGCCCCCCGATGTCGAAGGCGCGGTTCACGTCCGCGGGCATCCGGGCGCTGCCGACCAGGACGCGCAGCACGTCCCGCACCGCCACCGGCTGGATCCGGGTGTGCACCCAGCTGGGGGTGACCATCACCGGGAGGCGTTCGGTGAGGTAGCGCAGCATCTCGAAGGAGACCGAACCGGAGCCGAGGATGACGGCCGCCCGCAGCACGGTCGTCGGCACCCCCGAGGCGAGCAGGATGCGGCCGACCTCCGCCCGCGACCGCAGATGCGGCGAGAGCTCGCGCTCGGGGACCTCCGCGGGGGCCAGGCCGCCGAGGTAGACGATCCGCCGTACGCCCGCTGCCCGGGCCTGCTCGCCGAAGACCCGGGCGGCCTCCCGGTCCGTCCGCTCGAAGTCCTTGCCGCTGCCCAGGGCGTGCACCAGGTAGTAGGCGACGTCGATGTCCCGCAGGGCGTCGGCGACGGACGAGGCGTCGGTGACGTCGCCGCGTACCACCTCCGTGTCGCCCGCCCACGGATGGTCGCGCAGCCGCTCCGGGGAGCGCGCCAGACACCGCACCCGGTGGCCCGCGTCGAGCAGTTCCGGGACGAGCCGGCCGCCGATGTAGCCGGTGGCGCCGGTCACCAGGCAGCGCAGCCCGGCTCCGGGGTCGTCTGCGTTCATGTACATGCGGCCCTTCGCGTCGCGGCCCCCTCGATCGTGATCGATCCCTCCCGCATCACTTCCCCGAGCCGGACCCCTCCGGATGCGGCGTTCGGGTTTCTATACGCTGGCCGTGTGGCCACAGCGAACGACCGGGAGCAGCGCGCGCGGGGACAGCGGTCCCCCGACGACGCGGTGCCCACCGACCTGCCCGCCTTCGGCGTCCAGCTGCGCCGGATGAACGGTGAGATCAACCGTCTGATGCAGGGGTTCGCGGGGGAGCAGGGACTGCATCCGACGGACGTCCAGGCGCTCGCGGCCATCCTCGACGCCGAGGGACCGATGACCCCGAAGCGGCTGCGCGAGCACCTCGGGCTCACCTCGGGCGCGGTGACCGCGTGCGTGGACCGGCTGGAGCGCGCGGGGCACATCCGGCGCGTCCGGGAGAGCGCCGACCGCCGGGTGGTCCACCTGCACTACGCGGCCGGCGCCCTGCCGGCGGCCCGGACCTACTTCCGCCCGCTGGCGGACGCCACCGCGGCCGCGCGGTCCCGTTTCACCGAGGACGAGCTGGCACTGGTGCTGCGCTTCCTGGCGGCCCTGAACGAGGAGCTCGCCGGGATCAAGGACCCCGGACACTGACGGGACGGCGGCCCGTCCCGCCGTCGCAGCCGGCGTCCTCGTACGACGTGCGGTGATTTCCGGTGATGTCCAGTGATTTCGGGCGCCTTCGCATGCCCGTGCGTGCGAACGCCCGTGTCTCCGTGCATCCGCGGGCCGGTAGGAAGCGGAAGGGTGGGTGTCGTCTACGATCGTCGGCGGTCGATATATCTCAATCATCAAGATTGTTTTTCATTAAGATTATCTACCGTCGAGACACCCACTTTCTCGGAGCACGGAGAACACGGAGAACCATGTCCACCACTCCACGACGGGCCCGCACACTCGTCCGGCTCGTCCCCCTGGTCCTGCTCGCCGTGTGGCTCGGCGTCGGCGGCCTGCTCGGGCCCTACGCCGGGCGGCTCGGCGAGGTCGCGACGAACGACCGCGCCGCGTTCCTGCCGCGCAGCGCCGAGTCGACCGAGGCCGTCGCCGAACAGCGGGCCTTCCGGCAGGACGAGACACTGCCGGCGATCGTCCTGTGGACCGCCCCCGCCGACGCCGCTGCGGGTGCCCGGATCGCCGACAGCCGCGCGGCCGCCGACCGTGCCCTGGCCTCGCTCCCCGGCACACCGGGCGTCGTCGGCCGGGTGTCGCCCGCGATCCCCTCCGAGGACGGCGCGGCCCTGGAGGCCGTCGTCCAGCTGCGGCCCGACCTGGGAACCGCCCTCCCCGACACCCTCGACCGGATCCGGTCCGCCGCGGCGCGTGTGCCCGGCACCACGGTCCAGCTGGCCGGGCCGGCCGCCAGCCAGGCCGACCTGGCCGACGCGTTCTCCGGGATCGACGGACTGCTCCTCGTCGTGGCCCTGGTCACCGTCCTGGTGATCCTGCTGCTGGTCTACCGCAGCGTGCTGCTCCCGCTCATCGTCATCCTCGGCGCGGTCTTCGCGCTGGGGCTCGCCTGCGCGGTGGTGTACGTGCTCGCCGACCACGACGTGGTCCGCGTCGACGGACAGATCCAGGGCATCCTCTCCATCCTCGTGATCGGGGCCGCCACCGACTACGCCCTGCTCGTGACCGCCCGCTTCCGTGAGGAACTCGCCCTGGGCGAGGACCGGTTCACGGCCGTACGGGCCGCGCTGCGGCGGTCCTGGGGCGCCGTCGTGGCCAGTGCGGCCACCGTCGCCCTCGCGCTGCTCGCCCTGCTGTTCAGCGACCTCACCAACAACCGGGCGCTCGGACCGGTGGGCGCCATCGGCATCTGCTGCGCCGCGCTCAGCGCCCTGACGTTCCTGCCCGCGGCCCTCGTCCTGCTGGGCCGCGCCGCCTACTGGCCCGCGAAGCCCCGGCCCGCCCGGGGTCCGGGGGCCGGGGAAGGGGTGTGGCACCGGGTCGCGCAGCTGGTCGACCGGTCGCCCCGCAAGGTCTGGGCGGTCTCCCTCGCCGCGCTGCTGGCGTGCGCCGCGTTCGCCCCGGCCCTCAACTCCCGAGGCGTCCCGCAGGACGAGATCTTCGTCAACGCCGTCCCCTCCGTCGCCGCCCAGAAGTCCCTCGGCGCCCACTTCCCCGGCGGTTCGGGCAACCCGACGGTGGTCGTCGCCGACGCCGGGGCACTGGACCGGGTGGTCGCGGCGGCCAAGGACACCGAGGGTGTCGACTCCGCCGCCGGTGTGGCGAGCTCCGGCCGCCCCGGCGGCAAGGCCCTGGTCGTCGACGGACGGGTGCTCGTCGACGTCACCCTCACCTCCGCCGCGGACAGCGACGAGGCCAAGGCGACCGTCGCCCGGCTGCGCACCACGCTGCACGCGATCCCCGGCGCGCACGCCGTCGTCGGCGGCTACACCGCACAGCAGTACGACACCCTGCGCACCGCCGAGCGCGACCGCGGCCTCATCGTGCCCGTGGTCCTCGTCATCATCTTCGTCATCCTGACGGTGCTGCTGCGCTCGCTGCTGATGCCGGCACTGCTCGTGGCCACCGTGGCGCTCAACTTCCTGGCCACACTGGGCGTCTCGGCCCTCGTCTTCCGCCATGTGTTCGGCTTCACCGGGACGGAGGCGTCGGTCCCGCTGTACGGCTTCGTGTTCCTGGTCGCCCTGGGCGTCGACTACAACATCTTCCTCATGTCCCGGGTCCGGGAGGAGTCGATGCGGCACGGAGTGCGCCAGGGCGTGCTGCGCGGTCTGGTCAGCACCGGCGGGGTCATCACCTCCGCGGGCGTGGTGCTCGCCGCGACCTTCGCCGCCCTCGGGGTCATCCCGCTCGCCTTCCTGGTGCAGATCGCCTTCATCGTCGCCTTCGGCGTCCTGCTCGACACCCTCGTGGTGCGCTCGCTCCTGGTCCCCGCCCTGGTGCTGGACATCGGAGCCAGGGCGTGGTGGCCGGGACGACTGAGCCGGACTCCCGCCGCGGACACCGCGCGGACCGCGGACGGCGCACCGCTCGACCCGGCGGACCCCGCGTCGAAGACGCAGGAGCACGCGCCGCGCTGACGGTCCGGCACGAGACCCGTCCCCCCCCGGTCGGCGCGCATGGCCGCGCCGATCGGGGGCAGGCGGTCCTTACGGTTCTCACGGTCGATCCGGAGGTGTCCGCCGCTATGAGCACGAAGGTGTTGCAGCGCTTTCCCGCGGGAGCCCCGCGGGGTTCCTGGCCCGCGGAGGAGTACGCGGCGGCCCGCCGCGCGCAGGGCGAGCCCGCGACCGTGGTCATGGATCTGACCTCGGACACCTTCCTCGTGGTGGTTCCCGGCCCCGACGAGGACTGACCGGGCCGATGGCCGACGAGGGCGGCGACCGGCCGGGACGATCGCCGACCGAGGCGGGGGCCGCGCGGGAGGACGGCCGACCGGAATGGCGGCCGGACGTGTCGCGACCGTCGTCCGCCGTCCTCCGGCCGACGCTCAGCCGGACCCGTCGATCAGCGTGCGCAGATGTGCCTGGCGGGATCGCTCCGTCTGGCCCTGGACCAGCAGGAACAGCCCCTCCCTGGCGAGGCGTTGGGCGCGGCTCGTCAACGCCATCGCC
>NZ_VJZD01000088.1 GCF_009377175.1 Streptomyces adustus | reverse complement strand
GGGCCCCCGCCGCCCCTGGCTCCACTTGGTCTCCCCTCCGTCCGATCTTGCTGCTCGAGACGAGCCACCCGGTGACGCCGGTTCCGACAGCCCCGCTCCCACCGCCCGGCACGCGTCCGCGGCCGTCGACGTGGCGTGCACCCTCCTCCCTGGACCCAAAACCCGTGCCGGGGCGTTTTTCTGTCGTTCGGGTGCTTCGCGCGCCCCCTGCGGGGAACTTTCGGCGGGAGATACCGTGGAATGCACCGGGCTTCGCAGTTCAGGGGGAAATCATGACTGACATAGCCTCCGTTTCCGCCTTCGCCTCCTTTCCCGTCGAAATTCAGGACGCCGCCCGCAGGTTCGATGCCCTTCGGGCGGGGGACCTGGGAGGTCAGGGTGTGCCGGGGCTCACCCGGATGAAGGAGGGCAGCGAGGGAAGCGAGACCAGCGAAACGAGTGAGAACAGCGAGAACTCCGAGCGCAGCGAATTCAGCGAGGGAAGCGAATTCGGCGAGCGGAGCACTCCCGGCGCGAGCAGCGGATACGGCGGGTCCAGCGCGAACCTTTCCTCGGTGCCGGTCGGCGAATGGGGTCCGGTCGTGCTCCCGGTCAGTCGTGACTGATGACATGCGGGGATGGGATGTTCGCGGCTGTGGCGCATCCGGACTTTTCCTGCCGGCCGCCGCACGTCCCGATGTGACCACCGATCTCGCGCGGAACGCGTGGCAGCTCGCGCAGGCGTTGCACGCGCTCAGGTCCGCCGGGGACGACGTTCCCGACGAGTCGGAAGAGCATGAGGATCGCGGTGACTTTGCTGGTGCTCGCCCCGTCCGATGACGAGACCGCCCGCATGTTCTGTGCCTTCGCGGCGGAGCGCGGGCACAGGGCGGTGATGCCCCAGGGGTTCAACGAGGTGTGCGTCACGGTGACTTCCGGGCGGGACGCGTCGTACCACGTCGATCTCCGGGTGGACGGTGAACCGGTGCGGGGCGTGCTGCACCGGGGAATCGGGGCGCCCGGTGGTGAAGACGGTGACGCGATGTTCGCGCACGCCGAGGCGCTGGCCGTCTGGTGGTCGGCGCTCGCCCTCTGGCAGGGGCCCGTGGTCAACCGAGCGACGCGCCAGGGCTTCCTGCCATCCCTCGATCCCCTCCTGCTGGCCCGGGTGCCCGGGGTGGCGCTCCCGCCGTCCTCGCTCGGTCGGCCCCTGCACGCGGCAGCGCCCGCCGAGCGCGTCAACGTCCATCGCGAGCGTGACGGCATGTTCCTGGGCCGGGACACGGAAGCTCAAGTCCCGGACGAGATCCTGCGCTTCACCCTGTTCGATCCGGACCGCGTCCGGTACGTCCTGCTCGCCGGGGACCGGGTGTTCGAGCCGTCGCAGACCGGCGGGATCCCGAGCTCCGCCACCCGCAGCGCTCTCGCTCCGCTGCTCGACCGGCTGCGCTCGCTCGGCGCGGACTTCTGCCTGCTGGTCCTGGAGCCTACGGGCGCAGGGTGGCGACTCCTGCACGTGTCCGCTCTGCCGACGTACCACCAGTTCGAGCCCGTGCTGCACCTCGTGTTCCAGGCGCTCCTGGACCGGCTGCCGGCCGGGCAGCCGTGATCCTGTGCCTCGGCCTGGCCGCCGATCCCACCTTCGTGCACGGGCTGCGCGCCCTCGCCGCCGCGGACCTGCCGTTCGCGGTGGTCGACCTGCCCACGCTCGCCCTGTACGGCGACTTGACCGTCCCGCTCGACGATCTGCGCGCCACCACCGTCCGCACCGGCGACAGCGCAGGCCATGTGGTCCTCGGCGAGGTCCGAGCCGTGTGGTGCCGGCCGCTCAACGTCTCGGCCGCCGCCCCCGCACCGGCCACGGCGCGCCGGGCGGACGGCCAGTACCAGGCGCTGTGCCGGGTGCTGGAGGCCGTCGACCTGCCGGTGCTCAACCCGCCCTGGCGGGAGGCGACCAACGCCGCGAAACTGCTGCACGCCGTCACCCTGGCACCCGTCGGGGGCTGGCGGATCCCCCGCTCCTGTCTCACCAACGACCCGGCCACCGCGCGTGCGTTCGTCCGTTCCTGTCCCCGCGGCACCGTCGTCAAAGGCGCCGGCGCGGCGAAGACCTGGGCCACGCTCTTCGGCAGCGAGCACGAGCTGCTTCTGCCCCGCCTTCGGCATTCCCCGGCCCTGTTCCAGGAACGGATCACCGGCCCGGACGTACGCGTCCATGTCGTCGCCGACCGGGCCTTCGCCGAGTCGGTCCACTCACCGAACGTCGACTACCGCACCGCCCACGGCGCCAACCGCTACGCGCCCCTCGACCTCCCGCAGACCGTGCTGGAGGGCTGCCGACGACTCGTCGCCGACACCAGGACGCCCTTCCTCGGCGTGGACTTCAAGATCGACAGGATCACCGGCGACTGGTACTTCCTGGAAGCCAACTCCATGCCCTGCTACGAGGGTTACGACGTCCGCGCCGACGGCGCCATCTCGCGGGCGATCCTGGACTGGCTGACCGCACCGCATCCACACGGCAGTCCCTGGATCAATCCGCGGTCTCATAGCGGGCGACGTTCTTCGAGACCGAGGTGAGCAACGGCTGCAAGTGGTCCACCAGTTCCTGGTAATCGCTCGTCCGGCCGTCCGACCACTGGCCGAGTCCCACCACCATGGCGCGGCCCTGCCCGGTGAAAGCCTGCACCATTCCGCTGTCAGCCGGCAGGGTCGGCAGGCCGGATCCCGGCGGTGGAGCTTGCGCGGCCACCTCGTAGTCGTTGAAGTTCATGGTCAGCTGGGTCACCAACTTCACCGTCTCCTGTGGGTCCTTCATGGTGAAGACGGCCAGGTTGAACTGATTGTCGTGCGTGTCCTTGTACAGAGCGACCGACTCGCCGAGGCATCCCTTCCCGGCATCGATCTCGCCGGCCAGTGCCGACCCGACCGAGTCGGGCTCGGTGCAGGACTTCAGTGCGGCCTCGCCCAGCTTGGTGAAGGTGCCACCCTTGCCGTCTGCCACATGGACGGGAAACGCGTCGGCCAGGGGGATCACCGGCCGCTCTGCCGCGGGAGCGCTCGTCGCCGAGGCTCGCGGCGTCGGTGCGGCCGATGCCGTCCCTGCTGCGGCAGCTTCGTGTTCGGGGGATGACGAGGTCGTGTGACGCACGGCAAGGACGGCCGCCGTGGCCACGGCGGCCGTCGCCACGGCCAGTACGGCATACCGCGGCCACGCACTCTTCCGGGCGGGAGACGGGCCTTGCTGCATGCTGGCCGCCCACCGGGCGAAGTCGTCGTCGTGCGCCGCGTTCCACTGGCCGCCGTCGGATCTGCGGTGATCGGGGGAGGGGTTCTCGTTGTATGACACACCTGGACCGTATGGACCAGGAGGGCTTCCGAGGTACACACAGCCGGGTCACAGCATGATCACTATTTGGGTGGATCAGGCATCGGCCGCCTGGGCGGCGCCGAGTGTGCAGGTGGTTCCGACGCTGGTCTGTACCCATGCGTCCGGGAGGGCCGCGGCGAGGGCGTGCTGGGCGCGCCAGCCGGTGCAGTGGCCGGGGACGATGAGCTCGGGTGCGAGTTCGGTGAGCGCGGCCACCGTCGGGCCGATGACCGGCTCGAAGGCGGGGCCGCTCAGGTGGAAGCCGCCGATGAGGGCCAGCAGTCTGCCGACGCCGGTCAGCCTCATGGCGTGCCGGACGATGTTGACCACTCCGGCGTGCCCGCACCCGGTGATGACGACAAGTCCCCGGCCGCGCACGTTGACGACGAGCGCCTGGTCGTCGATGACGGTCGGGTCGTGTCGCCAGCCCTTCCCGTCCCAGGCCTGGTGCGGCGGTGGCATACCGCGCTCGAACTCGGTGACGCGGTCCACCTCGCCGGTGATCAGGATGCCGCCGGCCAGCAGCGACGGCTGCCGCCGCTCGATCACCTCGAACCCTTCGCGTTCCAGGGCTCCCCGTGACAGCGTGGGCATCTCCAGCCCCTGGCCGGCGGGCAGTTCGAGGCGGCGGCGGGTCCACACCGCGGGGTGGACGGTCAGCGGCAGGCCGGAGCGCCCGCGCAGCCGGGCCAGGCCGTCGAAGCCGCCCGCGTGATCGAAGTGTCCGTGGCTGAGCACGACGCCCCGCAAGCCGCCCACATCGATGCCGAGACGCTCGGCGTTCACCGCCAGTCCGTCCGGCGACGCGCCGGTGTCGAAGAGCAGCGTGCTGCTCGCGTTCCCACTGCGGACGGTGACCAGGGCGGAGAAGCCGTGCTCGGCACGCAGCCCCGCGAAGGTCTCGCCGCCGGCGAACTGCGCCGCGGCGGTCCGTCCGGCGGCCAACGACGCCCGGGCGACACCTTCGGCAGAGGGCAGCAGGGCGTCGAAGGTGTTGTCGACCATCGTCGTGACCCTGATCTCGTCGACCTCGGGCAGCGTCACCGGGTCGACGGCCGGTCCCTCCGCGACGCGGGGCGCCGACCACGCCGCCTCGGCCGTCGACCGCCCGTGGTCATCGCACATGCCGGAAAGCCCCTCCCCGCCGCTGCGGCCGGCCGCCCGGGGAGCCGAACCCGTCACGAGCCGCAGGTCCGCAGGGGGCACGTCGCCCGCAGGCGCCACGCGGTGTCATGCTGCCACCCGCTCGGGCGGTACGACAATGTCGACGAGCCCGGTCGTCACGTCGTACACGAGCCCTGACACGAAGACTCCGGCCCGCAGCTTCTGCCTGAGGATCCCGACGTCGGCGCGGACGGCGGCGACCGGGTCGGTGACCGCCTTGGCGTCCAGGTCCGCGGCCGCGACGTCGAAGTAGTCGGTCAGCAGCTCGGGGAACGCGGCCAGGTCCGTGATCCCGCAGTCGGTGTGGTGCAGGACCGCATAGTGGTTGTCGCGCGGGCCGGGGCCGCCCGTGCGGGCCTGGACGACCTTCGAGAGCATCTCCAGCGTCCGGAGCGTCGCGGGGGTGACCCGCCCTCCGACGTTGCGGATCACCGCTGCCTCGCCGAGCTGGAGCCCGAGCACGTCGGAGGGGTCGACACGGGGGTCGACGCAGCCGATGACGGTCAGACTGCCTCTGGGCATGAGCTTGAGGCCGGCGAACGATCCGCCGTCGGCGAACCGGGCGTTCCGTTCGGCCAGCTCATCGGTGTCGATCACTGTGTCGGTCACCCCGTCCTGTCAATGCGCGTGGTCGCGGTGGTCGTGACCCGGGGCGCGTTGCGCCAGGGCTCGGGCGCGGGTGATGACCTCGTCCGTGGAGACGACGCCGAGACCGGCGAGTACGTCCTCCAGTGCGCCCAGCCACAGCCGGTAGTAGGGATAGGGCCCGCCGGGCCCTCCTGACGCTGTCCAGGCGGTGATCCGGGCGATCAACGCGGTCCGGAACTCCGGCCAGGTGAAAGAGCCGGCCTCGTGCAGGGTGACGGCCAGGCCGAAGGCGCGGCTCTCCCACGGCTCGGCGAACACCAGCTCACCGTTGGAGCGGGGAGGTGCCGCCGGGCCCTCGATGTCCAGCGGCGTGCTCACGGCGCCGCCACCCTGGCCACGCCGACCATCGCGTCCCTGGTGATCAGCGGCACGAGTTCCGCTTCCGTGAGGTGCTCAGTGCCGGATGGACGCTCGGGCAGGACGAGCCAGCGCACTTCGCTGGTGGAGTCCCGGACGACGATCTGCACGTCGTCGTCGAGCGTGAGTCCCATCTCGGCCAGCACCGTGCGCGGCTCCCGGACCACGCGTGCCCGGTAGGCGGGGTCCTTGTACCAGCTCGGCGGCAGGCCGAGGACCGGCCACGGGTAGCACGAGCACAGCGTGCACACGACGACGTTGTGGAGGGTCGGAGTGTTCTCGACCACGACGATGTGCTCGCCCTGCGGTCCGGAGAAGCCGAGCTCCTTGATGGCGGCGGTGCCGTCCGCGAGCAGCCGTCGCCGGTAGTCGGGGTCGGTCCACGCCCTGGCGACGACCTCGGCACCGTTGAGCGGGCCCACGCTCGTCTCGTAGCGGGTGATGATCGCGTCCATGACGTTCGGGTCGATCAGGCCGCGCTCGGTGAGCAGTTGTTCGAGCGCCTCGGTGCGCAGCGCCACGGAAGGGCTCTCGTCGGAGCCGCCGGTGGTGGTCATGCGGTGGTCTCCAGATAGCTCTCGTACATGTCCACGGTGACGGTGAAGGGTTCGGCGTCGGCGCCCCACAGTTCGCGTGAGTCGAACCGTACGGAGTAGACGTACTGCGGATTTTCGCCCATGAAGTGCGCATTGGTGTCCGGCAGCACATGGGCGGGCTGGATGATCTCGACGACTCCGCTGTGTCCCCGCACGTAGCGCGGGAGCCGCGTGTGCCCGGGCACGGACGTGTTCCTGGCGCGTACACGCTCGCCCACGCCGAAGGCGGGTGAGGTGGCCACGGACCGCAGCGAGCCCTCGGCGGTGGGTGCGTACCGGGGCAGGTCGGGTTCCGGGACCGGCGGCTCCTCCACGTCCTCGCCGCGCAGATTGCGGGCGCGGGCCTCGACCGCACCGGGCGCCAGGACGGAGTGTTCGGTGAGCATCAGCTCTCCGCCGTTGAGCCATCGCCCGAAGTAGCCGTCGTCCAGATAGGCGGCACGGTCCAGGCGTTCCAGTGCGTGCCGGAAGGCGTCCGTGTTGACGCCGCCGCAGGCAACACGGCTGGAGAGGATCGCCAGCGCGAATGCCTTGCGCTGCCAGTCCTCCGCGAAGACGCGCTCCTCGCGATCCGGCGGATGCACCCGTCCCCAGCCCTGAGTGCCTCCCATGTCGGCAATTCCATCCATGACATAACCTCTCATCTGCCGCAAAGCAGACATGCGATTCCATCGTATTCGGCTGATGTCAGTGGCGACACGCCGTGCGCCGCACGGCGATCCGTCCGCTTGCCCGCACCCGACTACCTTGTTACCGAACACGGACAAACCTGGTGGAACAACGCCCACCCCAGCGCCATCTCATGGGGTGCAGCGAAACAGCGGATGCGGTCGGTCACCCTGCGGGAGCGGGGGAGGTGCCGCGTCCCGACCGACCATGGGGGAGCTTTCATCATGACCACGCATCGTGCGCGCCGTACCGCCCGTGCCGCCGCCCTGGCCGCCGTCACCGCCGCCCTGGCGCTGGGCCTGACCGCCTGCGGCGGCACCGACGGCGACTCGAAGGCGGCGGGCGGCGGCCACGCCGCCGGTAGCGCGCCGGCCCGGTCCGCGTCCGGCGGGGACGTCAAGACCGGCGCGGAGCAGGCCGCCGGCAGTGGCGGCACCAAGGAGGGGGCGCGTTCGGCGACCGTCCCGAGCGGGACGGGCAAGGCCGCGAGCAAGGGCACGACGGCCGCCGCCCGGCAGTGCCGCGGAGACGAGATGCTGGTCACCGCGGTGCACCGGTTCGCCGGCGAGCAGGGCGACCACCTGCTGGTCACCGCGTCGAACACGAGCACCACGCCCTGCTGGGTGACCTCGTACCCGGCCGTGAAGCTCGGCGACGACGGCGCCTCGCTGCCGCACTCCAAGAAGGACGTCCCGGGCGGCGACAAGCACCTCACACTCCAGCCCGGAGGCAAGGTGTACAGCGCGGTGAACCTCTTCGACTACGGCTCGAAGAACCAGACGGCGACGTCGTTGGCCATCGCGCTGCGCGGCGCGGACGGCCACACCGGCCCGTTCTACTCGGTCGTCCTCAAGGGCCGGCAGCCGCAGTTCAGCTGGAACGAGGCCGATGTGCTGAACTGGAACGTCAGGAAGCCGTACGACTTCTGACGGTCCGATGTGGAAGTCGGCCCGGCCCGTGGTGTGCAGCAGCACCTCCGGGCCGCGGCCCTCCAGCCACTCCTGCGTCGGGCGGGCCGTGCACAGCAGACGGCCCTGGAAGTTGACGAGGGAGTCACCTGCCTTGTTCAGGTAGGTCCAGCCCGACCATGACACGCGGCTCTGACACCGCCTTCACCTGTCTCTGCCGTCCGGCGCAGACTCCCGAGGGTCTCGGACTCAGCGGCGCAAGGTGGTCTCCCGCTCCAGGTGCGACAGCTTCTCGGGATTGCGCACGGCGTACAGGCCGGTGACGCGGCCGTCGTCGACGCGCAGCGCCAGAACGGTGTCGATCTCGCCGCCCAGCCGGACGATCAGCGCCGGGTCGCCGTTGATCTGTGTCGGTTGCAGGGACACCGCGGCGGCGATCCTGCCCAGCACGCCGGCCACCTGCTCGGCCCCCACGACAGGTGTCAGTGCGGCCCGTACGACTCCGCCGCCGTCGGTCAGCAGGACGACGTCCGGGGCGAGGATGTCGAGGAGGCGTTGCAGGTCGCCCGTCTCGACCGCCCGCTGGAACGCCTCGACGGTACGGCGGGTCTCGGCGGCGGAGGCGACCCCGCGCGGTCGGCGCGCGGCGACGTGGGCCCGTGCCCGGTGGGCGATCTGGCGGACCGCGGCCGGGCTCTTGTCGACGGCCTCGGCGATCTCGTCGTACCCGACGTCGAAGACCTCGCGCAGCACGAACACCACCCGCTCGGTCGGCGCGAGCGTCTCCAGCACCAGCAGCATCGCCATCGAGACGCTGTCGGCCAGCTCGACGTCCTCGGCCACGTCGGGCGTGGTCAGCAGCGGCTCGGGCAGCCAGGGGCCGACGTAGGACTCCTTGCGCCGGCCGAGCGTACGCAGCTGGCTCAGCGCCTGCCGGGTGGCGATCCGGACCAGGTACGCACGCTGGTCCTGCACGGTGTCGGGATCGACGCCCGCCCATCGCAGCCAGGTCTCCTGCAAGACGTCCTCGGCGTCGGCGGCCGAACCGAGCATCTCGTAGGCGACGGTGAACAGCAGGCTGCGGTGGGCGACGAACGCCCGGGTGACGCCGTCCATGCGGTCACCACGGGCGGCCGGCCCGGATGTGTGCTTCGTCCCGTCGCTCGTGGTTCGGTCGTTCATCGCCGGCTCCCGCCCGTCCGCTCTCGGCTGCGCTGTACACCAGACGCCGGTCCGCACCGCTCTGTGACACCCGTGCCCGGTGACGTGCGCCACATCCCCGCCCTGTCACAAGGAACGGGCCGTCGGCATCTTGTGTCCGTCCAGTGCGACAGCACGCAACACCACGACCGAGGACGGCATCATGGAACCCCGTTTCAACCTCTTGGACAGCCCGACCGCCGCGAAGATCGCCAAGCGGTTCTACAACGTCTCGTCGGCCCTGGAGGAATCGACGCTCCCGAAGGCCCTGCGGGAACTGGTCCAACTGCGGGTCGGCCAGCTCAACGGCTGCGGTTTCTGCGTCGACGCCCACACCACGGAAGCCGCGCTCGCCGGCGAGACCGCGCTCCGGATCAACCTGGTCGCCGCATGGCGCCACAGCACCGTGTTCACCGAGGCCGAACGGGCCGCGCTGGCGCTCACCGAGGAAGGCACCCGACTCGGCGACCACGGCGTGTCCGACGACACCTGGGCCGAGGTGCGCAAGCACTACGACGACGACCAGATCGGCGCGCTGGTCTGCCTGGTCTCCCTCATCAACGCGGCCACCCGGATGAACGTGATCGTGCACAACCCGGGCGGCTCCTACCAGCCCGGCATGTTCGCCAGGATGTCGAACTGAGCGGCAGGCGAAACGCCGCTCGTCCCTGGGTCGTTCGACCGGGCCGGTCATGCAACGAACGTACAAGACCAGAAGCGACCGGCGGCAGCACGCTGTTCGCATGACCGAACCCCGTGCATCCGTCAACCTCGCCCACAAGCTCGCGCAGTTCGACGAGCTCTGGACCCAGAAGAAGATCGCCGATCTGAACGACTACGAGGTCAAACTCGCCAAACTGAAGGGCGAGTTCATCTGGCACACCCACGAGGACACCGACGAGCTGTTCCTCGTCATCAGCGGCCGGCTCACCATACGGCTCAGGGACGGCGACGTCGTGCTCGAACCGGGCGAGCTGTTCGTGGTTCCCCGGGGCGTCGAACACTGCCCGGTGGCGGACGAGGAGACCGCCATTCTGCTGCTGGAACCGGCAGGCGTCCTCAATACGGGTGACGCGGGCGGCCCGTTGACCAAGGCCGCCGAGCCCTTGGACTGATCTCACGGCGCGTCGAGTGGCCTCGGGGGCGGGTCACTCGGCGCGCCGTCCGACGCGGAGCACGCTCAGGTAGCGGCGGGCCGCCCGGTCGCCCATCCGCGTGCGGATGCGCTCGGCGACCGCGTCGAGAAGCGGCTCACGGACGTCACGGTCGAGCCTGCGGTACAGCGACGTCGAGCGGAGGTGATCGGCGAAGCCGTCCCCGCTGAACCACTGGACGCTCGGGTACCAGCGCACGATCGTCGGGCCGAACAACCCTCCCGGGTCGTCGACCAGCCCCCAGCCCTCGTCGGTGGTGCGCACGTCGTCCTCCAGCGGAGGGTGCCCCCAGCCGGGGTTCCCCGGGCAGAACCGCTCGTGGAGATCGGCGGTCTCGGCGTACATCTCAGGCTCTCCCGGCCGGCGGACGACGACGTTGCCGAGCAGGGCCGTCCAGCCTCCGGGGCGGAGGACGTCGTACGCCCGTCGCCAGCCGATCGACGGGTCGACCCAGTGCCACGACGACGCGGCCACGAGGACGTCGAAGCGTCGGCCGCGGTCGTCCCACTCCTCGAACGTCGACGTCTCGACCTCGACGTCGCCGAAGGCGGCGATCCGCCGACGGGCGAGTGCGGCCATGCCCGCGCCCGGCTCGACGGCGGTCACCGAGCAGCCGAGCGCCGCCAGCGAGATCGTCGCCTGGCCGGTACCGCAGCCCACCTCCAGCACCGACGACGTCTCGTCCAGCCCGGTGACGGCGACGAGGTCCGCGAACAGCTCGTCCGGGTATCCCGGCCGCACCCGGTCGTAGAGCTCCGGCACCTCGTTGAACAACCGGCCGAGGTCGTCTCGGCTCGGGCTCGGGCTCGGGCTGGGGCTCGGCGGGCGCGGCTGCGGATCGTCGGTCACGAGCGCTCAGGCTATGAGGCCGGTCCACGGGGACGCCACTGGTTCGGGGGCGGTTCCGCAGTTCCTGACCGGTCGTCAATTCCGTGGCTGTACGCCCGGAATGCTCGCCGGGTCTGATATGTCTTTCGCTGGGGACCGGGCCTGTGCCCGGCGCGGCGCCTTCCGGGGTGCCGCAGGGGAGGGGACAAGCAAGCACATGAGCACCAGCACACGGGACGAGATCATCGCCGTCGAGCAGAAGGCGGTGGATCGCGCCTACGGCTGCTATCACGAGCGGCTGGCCGAACTGGGCGGGGACTCGATAGCCTCGGCCTCCGCCAGCGGCAAGGACAGCGTCGCCAACCGCATGGACGCCGAGGACAAGGCCGCCGCGTACGGCGGTCTCGGGGACGCCTCTTTGGTCATCAGCCGGGTCGACGTCCAGGACCCGCCCGGCGGGGAGCCGGACACCTGGTACGTCGGACGGCGTGCCGTCTCCGATGTCCACACCCGCGACACCGTGGTGGTGCTGTGGACCACCCCGCAGGCGAGGAAGTGGGCGCAGGCGCTGCCCGAGGCTCCGGGCGAGGTCGTTCTGCGCCGGCAACTGCGCTGCACGGGGCAGCGCGTGGACGGCTATGCCGACGACATCAGTGTCGTCCTGCCCTCCCCGCGGCAGGCTCCGGACGACGCGGGGCGACAGGACGCCGCGAAGGGCACGGCCGAGGCCGTGGGGCAGCCGGCGAGGACCACGCCGCCGGCTCTCACCCCGACCGATGTCGCCCGCCTGCACCGGCAGAGGCCACAGCAGCCCGACGACTTCCTGCTGCGGGAGCTGCAACGCTCCCGCAGGGGCAGCATGCGCGACATCGTCGAGACCATCCGCCGCGACCAGATGGCCCTGGTCACCGGCTCGCCCGCGGACATCCTCGTCGTACAGGGAGGGCCGGGCACCGGCAAGTCCGCGGTGGGTCTGCACCGTGTGACCTGGCTCGTCAACAACGAGCACTTCACCGCGCAGGACATCCTCGTCATCGGCCCCCACCAGCAGTTCCTCGACTACGTCAGCCAGGTGCTGCCCACCCTCGGCACCCGCGACGTCAACGCCGTGCAGCTATCCCGTCTGTGGGACGGCGAGATCCTGGGCACCGACAGCCCCCAGGCGCAGATGGTCAAGTCCGACGAACGCATGGCAGCCGTGCTGCGCAGGCGGGTCGAGCGGGAGTGCCGTCCCGAGGCCGTCGACGACTTCACCACCACCCCCTCCTACAAGGACGCCCAACCTGAGTTCACCGTCACCGCCGGCGGCACCACCCTGCGCATCCCGCGCTCCGAGGTCCTCGACCTGCTGACGGACGTCCGCTCAGGCGAGGGCTCCTACCGTGAGCGCCGCGACCGCTTCCGCAGCCTGCTCGTCGACCGTCTCCTCCAGGAACTCGTCGCCGTCGCCCCGCGCCGCAGCCGCGACACCACCATCCGCCGCGACCTGGAACGCAACCGTCAGGTCGAGCGCCTGATCGACCGCGTCTGGCCGTCCCCCGGCGCCCGGGAGACGCTGCGCAGCCTGTACGACTCCCCCGCCCTGCTGCACGCCTGCGCCGACGGCGTACTCGAAGCCCCGGAGCAGGCCGCCCTGCACCGGCCCCGGGCCGACAAGGCCGACGCCGACCCCTGGACCCTCCACGACCACGTCTGCCTGGAGGAACTGCAATTCCTCATCACCGGTGAGAGCCCGCGCCGTTACGGGCACATCGTCGTCGACGAGGCCCAGGACCTCACGCCCATGCAGGCCCGCTCCCTGCGCAGACGCTCCGCGGTGAACGGCTCCATGACCGTCCTCGGCGACCTCGCCCAAGCCACCGGCCCGCACGCCTACACCGACTGGGACCGGCTCGGCGCGCTGCTGTCCGACCAGGGCGACTGGCGCGTCGCCGAGCTGAACACCAGCTACCGCGTTCCCGCGGAGATCATGAAGTTCGTCGCGCCCCTGGCCCGCACGGTCGCGCCCGCGCTGCCGTACCCGCGGGCCATCCGCGAAGCCGGCGAGGGAGCCGTCCGGACGCTGGCGACCGACCCGTGGAACCTTCTCGACGACACCGTCGAGCACGCCGCCCGGCTGCTCGGCACCACCGACGGCGACACCCTGCGCTCCGTGGCCGTCATCGTCCCCGACGACTCCCGCTGGCTCGACGAGATCAGCCGCCACCTGCGCGAAGCCACCGGCATCGGCGACGAACAACGCGAAGCCCTGTCCATCCTGGCCGCCGCCCAGGCCAAGGGCATGGAGTACGACCACGTCCTCGTCGTCGAACCCGCCACCATCGCCGACCGCGGCCCGGCCGGCCTGCGCCAGCTCTACGTCGCGCTCACCCGCAGTACCCAGAGCCTGACGGTCCTGCACACCTCCCCGCTCCCCGAGGCCCTCACGCACATCGACGACACCACCACACCCCCGACCGTCCAGAGCGGACCCGCCATGACGAACGGTGAACTCCCCGAGATCGGAACGGACTTCCGGGTCCGCGTCCTGGGCCCCGGACCGGGCGGCCGCTACCGGGTCGAAGCCCTCTCGCCGCTCACCGACGTGCCCCTGGCCTTGGCCGTCCGCCACGGCTCCACTCCCCCGCACACCGGCGACGAACTGGACTGCTGGGTGCTCGCCCACGACCGGCACCACTGCCTGCTCACCGCGGACCAGCGCGGACGCCAGCCCATCTCGCCCAGGATGGCCGAACGTTACGTGGCAGCGCTCGGCGTCCTGGACGAACTGACCGGCGAGGACGGCTCCGTGCCGGACGACGCCCGCGAACGCCTCTCCGAACTCAAGGGCATGGCCAACCGCGTCCTGCGTCGCGACCAGGCGGACTGGGTGGACGTACGGCGCGTGCTCGGCTCCCCGGACAAACACCGGCTGAATCTGCTGCGCGACCTGGCGACCACCACCAACCGCGCCCTCAAGGACAACACCCTCGACGGCCGGCGGCTCCGCGCGGACCTGTCACGCACCGGCTGGACCCAGCCCCTGGCCGAGGCCCACGAGACGCTGCGCGGGCGCCTGACCGTCCAGCCCGAGCCGAACACCGCATCCGTACCGGCCGCACCGCAGGCCGCACATGAGGAAGCCGAGCCCATGACGCCCGTCGAAGACCTGCCCGCCATCCCGGCACCCACGCCGAAGGGCCTCCTGGACACGCTGGAGACGGCGGCCGCCGCCGACCGCAGGTGCAAGAAGCACGAGGCGGTACGCCACGCCCTGATGTCCGACCTGCTGTGGGCGGACCTCCAGCCGACCGACTCACCGGTCGTCGACGTCAGCCGCGCCGACGAGGACGGCCACTTCCTCTACGAGATCCTCGGCGCGGGCCACTCCGCCTACGCCGACCTCCGCTCGGGAGCCGCCCGCCTCCTGGAGATCAACCACACCCTGCCCGCCCCGGCCGACCGCCTGTACCTGGTCCTGACCGAACCGCCCGCCGAGGACTGGTCCACCGACACCCTGCGCGACGTCTTCGGCGTCCACGTCCTGTGGCGCACCCCCGGCGGCTGGGGCGGCCACGACAGCACATCAGCCCTGGGCGGGGAGCAGCCTTAGCGGTAGTCGCCCAGCACTTGAACGCCGCGGGGCGCGTCGTATCCGGTCACGGCTGTTGCTCACGCAGCCGAGCCGAGGCGCGCACCCGCACTGTGAACCTCCGCGCACACAGCGTCGCGGAACCGGTGAAGCACCCCACATGACGCACGTCACCCACTACCCGCGATAGTGGACGAAAAGCCACATGTTTAGACGCGCATCCATGCCTTGACCTGCGGATTGAGAGCCAGCTCACACAAGACCTCGACAGCCCGAATGCGGCCACAACTAGTAAAAGGGGTCATTGCGGACATCGGTCGGGGCTGGTTGTCTTGAGGACGTCGCCAGGCACCACGGCCCCCCAGGGGTCACGGTGCCTCCGCATGCCAGGACCCACGCACCACCCGCACCACCCGGATCCGGCGAGCGAGCGACCCCCTGTCCCCGAAGAACGAGGTTCTCTGTGTCCGTCTCCGCCATCCGCCGCATCGCCAGCCCGAAGAAGGCCCTCGCCGTGACCGCCATCGCCGCCGCCACCGCGGGCCTGGCCCTGACCGCGGCCCCCGCGCAGGCCGCCACGACGTCCGCCTCCTCCGCCCAGACGATCGCGCACCGGATGATCCCGGACGCGGCCCAGTACGCAGCCTTCAACAAGATCGTCACCCACGAGAGCGGCTGGAACCACACCGCCACCAACTCCTCGTCGGGCGCCTACGGCCTGGTCCAGGCCCTGCCCGGCTCGAAGATGGCCTCGGCCGGTTCCGACTGGAAGACCAATCCCGCCACCCAGATCAAGTGGGGCCTGGACTACATGAACTCCCGCTACGGCAGCCCCGCGCAGGCCTGGGACTTCTGGCAGACCCACCACTGGTACTAAAACAACCAGTGCCGGGCGTACCCCGCCCACCGCAGGCATCACACGACAAGGCCGCTGCTTCACACGAAGCAGCGGCCTTGTCATACCCGGGGCCGAGGTCGAGCCGAACGGCTGCCGGCTACCGGCCGCCGCCCCCGTCTTCGCGTCGCCGCCGGCGGCAATGGCCTGCCAGCAGGTGAAGAAGTCGCCCGGAGCCCAGTCGGCTCCCCGGGCATCGAGCCCGATCACACTCCCTGACCGAACCCCGTGCCCGAGATCGGCTGGGTGAGGTTCACCGGGTTGCCGTCGGGGTCCTGGATGTGGGCGACGCGCTGCCCCCACGGCATGTCGTTGGGGGCGCCGCCGGCCGAGCCGCCCAGCGCCTCCACCCGGCCGAGCGTCTCGTCGACGTCGTCGACGGCGATGCTCAGCAGCAACCGCGGCGCCGCCCCGGCCCCCAGGTCCGTCCTGGCCACCAGCCCGAGGTCGGTGTCGCCGATGCGCAGGCCGACGTAGAAGGCCGGGCCCTCCTCCGGTACCCGGAAGATCTGCTCGGCGCCGAACAGTTTCGTATAGAAGCCGAGCAGGACGTCGAGGTCGGCAGTCAGGATCACGGGCTGGATGGTGGACATGGCACTCCTGTCGGGACGGGTCGTATCGCCAGGTAGACCGGCCGAGGACGACGGACTCATCGGTTCCCCCGCACCACAGAGATTCCACAATTTCGCTCCCTACGGTCCGTCGGTGGATGCCCGATCCCTGGAGGACACGTCTTCATGCATGGTCAACGACACCGCCGCCCGGTACGCACCCGCCATAGGTGTGGGGCCGGCCGCCTAGGACACCCCGTCCGCGCCGAAGCCGAAGTGGCAGGACGCGCTGATGCCGCTGTCCGACCAGGAGAAGCGGTCGATCGACCAGCAGTTCGCCGAGCGGGTGCGCTCGGTGCAGGCGGTGGACGACATGATCGGGCATCTGCGCGGTGAGCTGAAGGCCAAGGACATCGCCGACAACACCTACATCGTCTTCAGCTCCGACAAGGGCTTCCACATGGGCGACCACCGGCTGCACCCGGGTAAACAGACCGCCTGGCCCCGATCCTGCACGGTGAGCAGGTGGACGACTGGCGCCAGGCCGCTCGTGCGTCAGCCCTCACCGAGAGCCAACGCGCCAGGTTGCACGCGACACTGGCGGCTCTTCGGAGGTGCGAGGGATCCAAGGCCTGCACCAAGGCGTCCCGGCTCGCCGGGTGACCCCGGCCACCGGCCGCGGGTACCGGGTCAGGTGATGCGGTGTCCTCCGTCCACATGCAGCACGGTTCCGGTGATGAAGCCGTTGTGCATCACCGACGAGAACGCCTGGGCGATGTCGTCGGGGGTGCCGACGCGGCGGGCCGGCAGCCGCTCGGCCAGCTCGGCGAAGGCCGCCTCCTTGTCCATGCCGAGCTGGTCCCAGAGGGCGGTGTCCACCCAGCCGGGAGAGACCACGTTGACGCGCACGGGTGCCAGCTCGATCGCCAGCCCGTAAGCCAGCGAAGCGAGGGCTCCGTTGGCCGCGGCCATGATCGTGTTCGACCCGTTCGGCCGGTACGCGTTGATGCCCGAGGTGTACGTGATCGAACCGGTGACCCGCCCACCCGCGTACTTGCCGACCAGCCAGGCACCCAGCAGCTTGGTGTCGACGACGGACCGGGCGGTCGCGGTGGTGATGTCGGCGCTCCGGCCGTACACGCCGGTCGCGTCGGCCGCGGTGACCACGACGTGATCCACCCGCTCCACCTGGGCGAACAGTGCGGCCACGTCCTCCTCCCGCCCCATGTCGGCAACAACGGTGCCGATCTTCCCGTGCCCGGCACGCTCCAGTTGCGCCCGGGCCGTCGTCAGTCGGTCGGCACTGCGGCCGACGATGGTCACATCCATACCCTCGGCGAGCAGGGTCCGGGCCAGGGCAAGACCCATGCCGGAGCCGCCACCGATGATGATCGCGTCAGTCATGTTCCGAGGTTGCACCGCCGGATCGGTTCCGCGGCAGGCCGCGTGCTTCCTGGGTGTGACACGGCCACCCAGGAGCGGGGGCGCCCGTGGGAGACTCGCGACTGTGAACCCGATGGCCAACTTCCTGCGGATCCGGCGCGGTCGGATCGGCCCGTCCGATGTCGGGCTGCCCACCGGGCCGGGCGCCCGGCGCACACCCGGGCTGCGCCGCGAGGAACTGGCCGCGCTGGCCGGGGTGAGCGTGGACTACTACGTCCGGATCGAGCAGGGCCGGGAGACCGCGCCGAGCGACGCGGTGCTGAGCGCACTGGCCCGGGTGCTGCGTCTCACCGCCGACGAACACGCCCACCTGCTCGGCCTTGCCGACCAGGTCGCAGGACGAACACCGCGCCGCCGACCCGCCGATCCGCGGCCGGCCAGTCCCGGCCTGCGGCTGCTGCTGGAGTCGGTCCGCCCCAGCCCGGCCTACGTACTCGACGACGTCAACGACGTACTGGCCGCCAATCCCGAGGGTCTTGCCCTGATGCCCGGGCTCGGCGACTGGCCGGCGGCACAGCGCAACACGATCCGCTACACCTTCCTGCACGCGACCGCGCGGACCCTGTTCGCCGACTGGGGCCGGGTGGCCCGCAACAGCGTCGCGCACCTGCACACCGCCGAACTGACCGCGCCCGAGCGCACCGCCGCGCTGGTCGACGAACTGTCCTCGGCCAGCGGCGAGTTCGCCGCGCTGTGGCGTCGGCACGAAGTGTGGGTCAAGCGCGCGGGCGAGACCGCGTTCCGGCACCCGTCACTCGGCCCGATCACGCTCACCAACGAGGTGCTCACGCCTGCCGGGGACGGCCAACGCATACTTATCTACCAGGCCCCGCCCGGAACGGCCGAGCATGACGCCCTGGTACTGCTGGCCATGACGACCGAGAGCACACGCACTCCGTGAACTCGCGGGCCGCCTCAACCAGCCCCCGGCGCAGGGAGCTTGTGACCGGGAACGGCGAGTTCTCCGAGATCCTCCAGCGGGCCGGTCGACGACTGATCAAGCGGCCGGTCACTCAAGGCGGCGTAGGCCGTCGGGCCACATCACATGAACCGCGTCCGACCACATCAGCTCACCGACGCACCCGGCGCCAACGCCAAGCCGGCGGCCGCGAGGAAGGCTTCAAGACTGATGACTCCGTGACCGGTGCCGTCGTCCCACTGGGTCAGGACTTCCGAGAGGCCCTGATTCCACGAGTCCGGTGTGTCGACGTCGGGGCCAGGATGCCGCTCGACGCAGCCTTCACCGTGCCGGTAGTGCAGGAACAGGTAGGCGCCCTCCGTCGTCCAGGCATCCCATTGGGACGGAAAGGCGGCGCACGTCTGCACAACCCTCTCCAGCATCAGACCCTCGACTCCGTTCACCCGGTGATGATCACGCACCGACGGAACTCGGGCAATCGGCTTGGGCTCGTTGCCCCGGCCCCCTCAAGCAGCAGCCAGACCGACTCGCCGGCGCCATCACCATCAGCCACGCCGGCCCCCTCCGAATTGGACGCCGCGGCACCCCGAGCTCGCCGTTTTGCCGGACCGGCAACAGTACTGGCCGAGTCGCGGCCCGATGGGCGACGGTGGGCCGGTGACCGACAACATCGCAACAGGATCGCCCGACTCCTCCCCCGCCGACGGATACCTCGGGGACCCGGCCGTGCGGGCGGAGTGGGACAACCGCTACTCCGATCGACAGCAGCTATGGAGCGGCCGGCCCAACGGCGCGCTCGTGGCCGAGGTCGCCGGGCTCGCACCGGGGCGTGTGCTCGACGTCGGCTGCGGTGAGGGCGCGGACGCCGTCTGGCTCGCGCGTAACGGCTGGGACGTGACCGCACTGGAGGTCTCGGGTGTGGCGCTGGCGCGGGCGGAGGGGCACGCGCGGGACGCCGGCGTCACCGTTCGCTGGATACACGCCGAACTCAGCCGTTCGGCGCTCCCGGAGGCCTCCTTCGACCTGGTCTCCGCGCAGTATCCGGCCCTGCTGCGCACCCCCGACGCCGCGGCCGAGCGAGCACTGCTCGCGGCCGTCGCGCCCGGCGGCGTCCTGCTGCTCGTCCACCACGCGGGGATGGAGAACCAGCAGGCCAACGACAGCGGTTTCGACCCGGCCGACTACGTCTGGCCCTCGATGGTCGCCGACCTGCTCACCGACGACTGGAAGATCGAGGTCGACGAGCAACGGCCACGCGTCGCCCCCGACGGCGGCGCCGGCGCGCACCACACCGACGACGTGGTGCTGCGCGTACGTCGGCTCCGCTGAGCTCGCCGGCGGCGGGTGAGGTCGTCCCGCACGACTCGATGCGGACGTCCCGGCCGGTGTCAGGGCGTGAGGTAGGAGTGGAAGACGTGCTCCGGGTCGTACGCGTCCCTCAGTCGCCGCAGTCGCTCCCAGCCGGCCGGGGTGTACGAGCGCTCGGCCCGGGAGGGATCGGCCGTGAGGTCGGTCTCGGCGATGTAGTGGCCGGTTCCGTACGGCTCGACGATGCGCATGGTGTCGCGCAGCCAGCGCGTGTTGTCGGCGTCCGCGGCGGGGTCGTCCCAGATCGCGAAGGGGGCGAGATAGGTCTCGCCCAGGATCGGGAAGGCCATGCCCTCGGCGAGGGTGCGGTCGCGCGAGGCGGGCCACAGGGGCGCGAGGACCAGTGACTGCTCGGACGGGGCGGCGGCGACCTTGGCGGCGAGGGCGGGCAGCAGGGTGGTGTACGCGGTGTCCGACCACAGGGTGTCCACGGCGTTGCGGTGGCCCTGGTGCCAGGAACGGGACGCTGTTTCGTACAGGTCCTCGAAGGTCGTGGGCCGGTCGGTCTTCCGGTCCAGGGCGTGGTCGGCCAGGGGGCAGTCCCGCAGCGGCTCCAGGCAGCGGGCGGCCTCCTGTGGCGTGCGGGCGAACGCGGTGCCCGTGAAGCTGATCGTCTTGGGTCTCGGCGTCGCCGTCGTCCCCTCCGAGGAGGCGGTCGCGAGCATGAAGGACGCCTCGACGTTCGCCGGAAGCCGCTCGGCGGCCTCGGTGGCCCAGCGGGTCACGGGCTCGGCGTCGGCCAGCGGAAAGACGTAGGAGGTCTCGGCGATCGCTGCCGGGGCGTCGTACAGCGACACCTGGAAGCGGGTGGCGACGCCGAAGAAGCCGGGTCCGGCGCCACGGGCGGCCCAGAACAGGTCCGAGTTCTCCTCGTTGTTGCAGGTGAGAATGGTGCCGTCGGCCGTGACCACCTCGACGGCCCGCACGCTCGCGGCCGCCGGTCCCAACGCGCCCGAGTTCCAGCCAAGACCGCCGCTGAGCAGATAGCCGCCGAGGGCGACGGGCCCGCAGTGCCCAGCCGGGAAGGCGAGGCCGTGCGGGGTGAGCGCGGCGACGAACTCACCTCCGCTCAGCGCGGGTTGGACGGTCGCGGTGCGCGAAGTCGGTTCTATCTCGCATGTGTTGAGTGCGGAGAGGTCGATGAGCATGCCCCCGTCGCGCAGCGGTGAGCCGCACCAGCTGTGTCCGTGGGAGCGCAGAGCGATCCGGTGGCCCTCGGAGCGGGCCAGCCGGACGGCGACCGGGACGTCGCGTTCGGAGGCGACGCGAACGATGAGGTCGGGGAAGCGCTGCGGCTTGAGGCCGTTCCAGAGCATGGCCGACCAGGTGTCGTGGTAGGCGGCGTCGCCGCGTCGGACGACTTCTCCCTCAATCCTCTCGCTCATGGCGGGTCCTCAGCCGCTCGTGAGCCCGGGGAGATGGATCGCGCGGGAATCCATACCCGGTAGTTTAATTCAGCGGCGGAATATCGAACAAACGCGGCAAAACCGTCAAAGGCTTCCCCACTCCTGCCCCGCCCGGGTCAACTGCTCCCACACGGCCGCGAGAACCGGACTCGCCGGACCGTCCCGCCGGGACGCCAGGTACAGGGTGTTCAACGGTTCAACCACCGGTTGGTGCATCTGCGCCACCTCACCCGCGGCCAGCGCGGGGGCGACCAGATAGCGGGGCAGCACGGAGATCCCCATGCCGGAGGCCACCGCGGCGAGCACGGCACGAAGGTCCGGGACGACGACCGCGACCTGATTGGGTGGCCGCCGCCCGAACTCGGTGCGCCAGTATCGCCGGATGATCGGCAGGTCTTCCGAGTAGGCCACCAGCGGCAGATGGGACAGCGCGGCGACCGGGTCGGCGGACAGCCGCTCCTGGTCGACGGCATGCGCCAGCGCGGGCGGCCCCACGAGCAGGAACTCCTCGTCCACCAGCGTCGTCACCAGCAGATCCTCGCGCTGTGGGCGGATCGCGGAGACCACCAGGTCGAGCCGCGCGTCGGCCAGCGCCGACAGCAGTTCCTCGGCAAGCCCCAACGTCACCCGAATCCGCAGTCCCCGGGCGGAGAGCGGCGCCAGCGCGGGAAGCACCTGAAGCGACATCAACTCGGCCGCGCCACCGAGCCGGACCGTCCCGTTCAGCGCACCCGGCTGCCGCGAGGGCGCGAGGGCGGTGCGCAGCCCGTCGACATGGGCGCCGATGCGAGCGGCCAGCACCGCGGCGCGAGGTGTCGGCTGCGCTCCCTTGCTCGACCGTACGAAGAGCGGCTCCCCCAGTTGCTCCTCCAGGCGTGCCAGCTGACCGGTGACCGCGGGCTGGCTGACTCCCAGGCGCGCGGCCGCCGCGGACAGCGATCCGGTGCGGTAGATCTCGAGAAACGTCGCCAGCAGGTCCAGCCCGGGCAAGACGCCTCCTCCCATCACAGAACTTATGGAAAGTCTCGTTCAACCGCATTCTAAAGGCCGACGCGGTGGACAGGTCGTGCTCGCGCAACCCGGTGCCGACCGCGCACAGTCGCCAGAATCGCGCAACCCCGACCCATCACATTCCTTATGAGTGGAGGGCGGCATCGGGGCATGCCCGTGATGAATCCTGCCGTTGTCCTGATCGCCGCGGCACTCCGGGGCACGGCGCACAGCCACCACGTTCACCACGTAGTTCACATGCACCACGTGGTCCACAGAGAAGAGCAGGCATTCCATGTCGAAGATCCTGATGATCGTCTCAGCCGCCGACAGCTTGGAACTCGCCGACGGATCCACCCATCCGACCGGCTTCTGGGCGGAAGAGGTCGCGGCCTCCCACCGCACGCTGCTCGCCGCCGGAGCGCAGGTGGACATCGCCACCCCCGGGGCCGTGCGCCCCACGGTCGACGCGCTCAGCCTCGACGCCCGCGGCGGAGTGTCCGAGACCGACGCCGAGGAGTTCCGCGCCTACCTCGACAGCATCTCCGACCGGCTGTCCCACCCGCTCGCGCTGTCGGAGGTGGAGGCGACGGAGTACGACGCGCTCTACATCCCGGGCGGCCACGCACCCATGGCCGACCTCGCCCACGACGCGGATCTCGGGCGGCTCCTCAAGGAGGCCGACAGCCGGGGCACGGTCATCGCGGCACTGTGCCACGGCGTCGCCGCCCTGCTCAGCGCCACGACCCCGGACGGCGGCTTCACGTTCGCCGGCCGCACCCTCACCGCGTTCTCCGACACGGAGGAGAACCAGGGAGGCCTGGGCGAGAACACCCCCTACTTCCTGGAGAGCCTGCTGCGCGAGCGCGGCGCAGTGGTCGAGACCGGGGCGCCGTGGAGTGACACCGTCGTCGTGGACGGCAACCTCGTCACCGGTCAGAACCCCCAGTCCAGCGTCACCACGGCCGAGGCCACGCTGAAGGCGCTCACCGGCCGCTGAGTCGTGCGGAAGCGGGTGCGCTCACAGCGTGGCCGAGGAGCGCACCCGCCCCCCGACAGCTCGACGACGTATGTGACGTTCAGGCTCCGGCTTGCAGCCGGAGGCCCGTCAGCGTCAGCTCCAGGGCGGAGCGGAACTGGTCGACGTCGTCGTGGCCGTCGAACTCGTCGACGATCTCGTGCACGAACGGGAACTCCGCGGGGTCGAGCTCCCGCCAGGTCTGGGCGAAGCGGCCGAGGTACTCCTCGCGGCTGACGGCGCCGTCAAGGACCTCCTCGGGCGGTTCCTGCCCCATGTCGACGGCGGTGCCGACGACGACCCCCACGATCGCGGACACGGCATGGAAGCGCTGGTGTGCGGTGAGATCCAGGCGAAGGGTCTGCTGGCCGAGCCTCTCGTACAGGCGCAAGGAGTTGCCCTGGACGTCGGTGTTGCGCATGAAGTAGGCGCCCAGCCAGGGTCGGTGCACGATCGCGTCGAACAGCGTCACGGCCATCGCGCGCAGGTCGTCGATCGGGTCGTCGCTGCCCGGAAGGTCTTCGATGTCGGCCAGTACCGCGCCCACCACGTGGTCGGTGGCGCGGTCGAGCAGTTCCTCCTTGCTCGCCACGTACCAGTAGATGCTGGCGACGCCGCCGCCGAGGCGCTGTGCGAGCGCCCGGAAGGTCAGTGCGGGCGCCCCGGCCTCGTCGAGCAGGGCCACCGCCTCGGTGAGCACGGACTCCATCGAGTGCGAAGCCCGTCGACGTCCTCCGCCCGAGCGGCTCTGCAGGCGTGTCATGGCTCCCTTTCCACGGTCCTTGCGTTGTACCGAACGCTGTTCTATCGTATCGCATCGTACGTTGTTCGATAACCGTACGTCGTTCGATGAAGAGGACTGATTGCCATGACCACCGCCACGCTCCAAACCCCCTCATCACGTACCTATCCCTCCCTACGCGCGGCGTGGATTCCCCTGGCTGCCCTCTGCCTGGCCTTCTTCGTCGAGATGGTCGACAACACGCTGCTGTCGATCGCGCTGCCCACGATCGGCCGTGACCTCGGCGGCGGGACGACCGCGCTGCAATGGGTCACCGGGGCGTACTCGCTGACCTTCGGCGGGCTGCTGCTCACCGCCGGGTCGATGGCCGACCGGCTCGGCCGGCGTCGGGTGCTGCTCGTCGGGCTCGCCGCGTTCGGCGCGGTGAGCCTGTGTGTCGTCCTCGTCACCACAGCTGGGGAGCTCATAGCCCTGCGGGCGGTACTCGGCATCGCCGCCGCGGCGATGGCCCCGATCACGAACTCCCTGGTCTTCCGGCTGTTCGACGACGCGGCCCTGAGGATGCGCGCCATGACGGTGATGATCGTCGTCGGCATGTCCGGCTTCGTCCTCGGACCGCTGCTGGGTGGCACCGCGCTGGCCCATGTGGGGTGGGAGTGGCTGCTGCTCGTCAACGCCCCGATCGCGCTGATCGCGTGCATCGGCGTCCGGCTCGGCGTCCCGGCCGACCGGCCGGAGGACCTGACCAAGGACGCGCTCGACATCCCGGGCGCCGCGCTGAGCGTCAGCGCCATCGGTCTCGCCTGCTACTCGCTGACCAGCGGTGTCGAGCACGGCTGGCTCTCCGCGCCCACCCTCGCGTCGATCGCGGGCGCCGTGGTGGCCGCGATCGCGTTCATCCGGCACGAGCGTCGCAGCGCGGCACCCATGCTGGACCTGCGCCTGTTCTCGAACGGCACCGTCCGCGGCGCCGCCCTCGCCCAGATCGGCACGTCCATCGCGATGGCCAGCGTGATGTTCGGGCTGATCCTCCACTTCCAGTACGCCTACGGGTGGAGCCCGGTGCGGGCCGGCCTGGCGAATCTGCCGATCATCGTGACGATGCTCGCCGCGACTCCGCTGTCCGAGTGGCTCGCGCGCCGCTTCGGCCATCGCATCGCCTGCCTGGTGGGCGCGGCCTGCCTGGCCGGTTCGCTGGCGGGTCTCGCCTGGGGCGTCGACCACGGGTACGCGGCCATCGCCGTCTGCATGGTGTTCATGACCGTGGGACTGCGGACCGTGATGACGATCTGCGCGGTCGCGCTCGTCGACGCGATGCCGGGCAACCGCACCTCCATCGCCGCCGCGCTCAACGACACCGCCCAGGAGGTCGGCTCCAGCGTCGGCACCGCCGTCGTCGGCACCCTGATCGCCGCGCTGGTCACCACCCAGCTCCCCGCCGGTACCTGGAGCGGCGACCTCGTCGCGTCGTTCTTCCACGGCGAGCGGATCACCTACGCCCTGCTCGCGGTCGTCGTCGGCGTGATCGCGGCCGGCGGCGCGCTGAGCCTCACCGACTCCCACAGTGTCGAGGAGCACCCGGTCGAGGAAACCGTCTGACGGCAGGGCCCGACGACCTCGTACAACGGTGGCGGAGTCGGCCCGGATCACACAGATCCGGGCCGACTCCGTCTTCGCGTTGCCGCACGTGACGGCCGGGGCATCGTCCCGACAGGTTTAGGGTGCCCTCGTGAATCCTGATGATCTTCAGTGGCAGTCGACCCACCTCGACGGTGTCCTGCCACGGCTCGTGGACGAGATCCTGGAACGCGGCGGCCTCGAAACGCTGGTGGAGGCGGCGCGGCGGGACGCGCCCGGGAAGCGATCGCACAGGTCGAGGCGCTGCCGGCCGACGAGGTCGACGACCGCGAGCTGACCATCGCCGGGCTCCTCGCGCAGGACGGCCGCGTCGAGGAGGCGATCGCGCTCCTGCGCCGACTGCCCGGCACACGGGCCGCAACCGATCTGGCCGAACTGCTCATCAGTCAGGACCGCTTCGCCGAAGCGGTCGCCGTCATCCCCGACGTGGCCGCCCAACGCAGGGAGAAGGAGAAGGCTGCGTCCGAGAGCAAGGGCGGGTGGGGCAGCGACCCATGTTCAGCCCCGAATACCGCGCCCTTGGAATGACGCCCGTCCGAGCACCTTCGCCGGCCGTCACCCTGATCACTGGGCAACGGCCGTCGCGATGGACCGCCTGCGAAGTCCTTCGGCCAGGTGCGCCATTTCCACGTACGTGCCGACCAGACCGGCTCCACTCAGCTCTGCGGCCGCCAGCCGGGCTTCGACCAGTGACAGGCCGCGTATCTCGCGCAGGGCTCTCAGCACTTGGACGAGAGTGGTGTCCTTGGTCGCCAGGCAAAGCCGGGCGGCCCCGCGCCGGGCCAACAGTGCCTGCCTGACCTCTTCGGGAGCCTGGCCTACGCCCGTCTCGCACCACGAGTCGGCACAGGCTCGACACCTCCACCTGATCCTGCCGCAAACGCTCAAGGCCCGACGACTGGGTCGGGCCGGTGTCGGTCCGGTCGGGAGTGGTCAGAGCGTGAGGAAGGCCGTGGTGAGGATGGCCGCGTACCAGTACTCGAAGTAGCGGTATGTGCGGTGGTCGTAGGCGGGGGTGCGGTGGTTGAGGACGCGCCGGGCGATGGTCCAGCACAGGGCCGCGATGGCCGCTTCGGCGCACCATGTGGCCGGGGTGGTGGCGCGGATGAGGAGGAAGTGGTCGACGAGCGGGAGGAGGGCGAAGCCGGCCGCGAGGCAGCGGCGGGTGAGGGGTTCACCGAAGGCGAGGGGGAAGGTGGCGCGGTGGGCGGCGGCATCGCCGTGGAGGTCGCGCAGGTCCTGGGCGGGGATGAGGAGGAAGACCACGACGGCGAGGACGAGCATCCAACGCCAGGCGTCGGCGGTGAGGGGCGCGGTCAGCTGCCAGGCGGCGCCGAGCATGGGCAGGACGCCGAAGCCGATGACGGCGTTCTTGACGATCCAGTGCCGGGAGCCCCCGAGGTTGTGCAGCAGGGTCATCGCCTGCCAGAGCAGCGCCCACTGCCACACCCCCAGCGCCCAGCCGAGGAGCGGGAACGCGGCGAAGGCGACAGTGGTGCGCACCAGCGCGCCGCGGGTGGTGACCGACTGCTTCACCAGCGGGCGGAAGGGCTTGTTGAGGCGGTCCTCGCGCAGGCCGGCAAGTTGGTTGGTGAGGCAGAAGGTGTAGAGGTAGAGCCAGAAGTAGAGGGTCGATACCAGCGCGGTCACGGCCAGGCGGCCTGGTGGCTGGTGGTACTTGACGGCGATGGCCAGAGCGAAGACCACGCCGGGGTAGAGGCCCGCCCAGGGGTCGTTCTTGATGAACTGCCAGCTCAGCCACGGCTCCCGCACCGCGATACGGACGACGGTCCGGGCCGCGGACAGCAGACTCGGCGCCGGTCCCGTCCCCGGGGACGGCGGTGCGGCAGCAGTGGAGATGGGGTGCCTCGGCGGGCTTGCCATGGCGAACAGCCTCCCTGGGGGTCAGGCCGGGCGAACGGTGGTGGTCTCGGCAAGGTGGCGCAGGAACGCCGTGGCGACAGGCGGGAGGTCGGCAGACCGAAGGGCGTCGAGCGCCCGGGCCTGCCGCTCCTTGATCACGTCTTCGACCTCGTCGCGTCGACGGCCGGCCGGTCCGCCGTCATCGCAGGCCTGACCATCACGCCCCCTCCCCCACCCGGCTTCCGCGGCCGCGTAGCTCCTTCCCGTGGCGTGTACGCCGGTAACCGCCGCACCAGGACGCACGCGAGCACGACCGTCTTCGCCATCGCCTCTTTCACGTGACGGCGCCTGCACCCGTCTCTCGTGAGCGCGCGGCGCGTACTTGTGCGCCGGCGCGGAAGGCGGCGTTGCCTGTCGCCGGGCAGGCGGGCTTTGGAAGCGCACCCTAAGGGTGTCGGGGAGGGACCGGGCGGCCTGTGGGGTGGCCGTCGTTGTTGCCGGGGGCCGGTCGGGCTTCGAGGCGCAGGCGGAGGTCGCGGGGGACGCAGGCCGCGGACAGGGCGATCCTCGCGGGGCGGTCGGTGAGCGCCGTGAACTTCCACGAGCCGATCAGCAGGGCGAGGACGACCGTGGCTTCCTGGAGTGCGAAACGGTCGCCGATGCACCGACGCGGACCGGACCCGAAAGGGATGAAGGAGGTGCGTTCCGGGGGCTGTTCGGTCCACCGGTCGGGGTCGAAGTCACGGGGCCTTGGGTGAATGCGTGGGTTCCAGTGGACCGCGTACTGGCTCAGTGCGAGCGTGGTACCGGCCGGCAGACGCGTTCCACCGAGCTTGGTGTCCTCGGTGACGGTACGGGTGACGAGCCAGGTGATCGCGTGCAGGCGAAGGGCCTCGGTGATGACCTGGGTGAGGTAGGTCAGCTCGGGCACGTCGACCGCGCGCGGCGGCCGGCCGGCCAGGACCTGGGTGACGTGGGCGTGGAGCCGGTCCTGGATGTCGGGATGGCGGGCCAGCTCGTACAGGACCCACGACAGCAGTCCGGCCGTGGTCTCCGTGCCAGCGATGAAGAACGTGACGACCTGGTCGGCGATCTCCCCGTCGGACAGGGCCCCGGGCCCGTCCTGCGGATCGTCGGGTTCCTCGGCCAGGAGGAGGGCGGAGAGCAGGTCCTGGTGGTCGCTGCCGTCGGCGCGGTGGGAGGCGATGACATCGGCGACCGTCTGCCGCAGGCGGGCCCGGGCGCGCTGGAAGCGGAGGTTGCCCGGGGTCGGCGCACGGTCGAAAGGGGCGGGGACGAACATGCGGCGCATCGCGCCCGACATGATCGTCTCGGCGTCCTCCCCGATCTGACGGGTCGTGGTATCCGGCAGGCGGCTGCTGAACATCGTGGTGGCCAGGGCCCGGTTGGTGATGGCGAGCATGGCCCGGTTGACGTCGACGACCTCACCGTCGGTCCAGGCCTCGGTCGTCTCGTACGCGGCGGACGTGACCGCGGCCGCGTAGTCGGGCAGCCGCGCGGGCCGGAAGGCCGGCTGGCACAGCCGGCGCTGCCTGCGGTGCCGACCGTGCGGGCAGGTCGCCAGTCCGTTCCCGACGGCTTCCCTGGCCCGGTCGAAGAACGGGCCGCCCTTGTCGAAGGTGCGGTCGTCGCGCAGCGCCTCCTGGACGAGGCCGGGGTCGCAGACCAGGACCATGGTGTGCGGCCCGAGCCGCAGCCGCACCAGATCACCGTGGCGGGGCAGCGAGGCGATGAACCCCAGACGGTCGCGCAGCAACGCCACCGAGTGCCCGAGCAGCGGCAGATGCCGAGGGGCCAGCGGAACGGTGTCGAGATCCTTGCCCATACCGGGACCCTCCTCCGGATCGTGGGCATTTCTTCCCCCCACCGGGAGGGGAGAACCGTCCCGGCCGCAGGTCGCGCGGGGCGCGCGGGGGCGCACCGCTCGCGCCGCGCCCTTCGACCTCCACACCGGCCCGGATGTTCGAGCGGGCGCCGCCGGAGGACGTCCGCCGATCACGTCGACCGTCTAGGGTGACGCGGTGGGGTGCGAGCTGCGGGAACGATGGGGCGGACAACCGTTGTGGGCGAGATGGGCTCTCGCGGTGTACCTGATCGGGTTTCTGGAAGGATCCTGCGTTCACATCCTCGATGTGGTGCGTGACGGCATCCATGCCTACGCGGCGTTTCCGCAGGTTCCCCTGCGAGGATTCTTCGTCAGCCTGGCGATCCTCGATCCGCTGGTCGCCGTGCTGGTGACACTCGTGCGTCGAACAGGGATCTGGCTGGCAGGCGCCGTGATGGTGACGGACGTCTGCGCGAACTGGTGGGGCAACCGGCACTGGCTGGAGGATGGTCCGGCGCGACTTCTCTCGCTCTCGCCCATCACCGTCTTCGGCCTGTTCGTCGTTGCGTTCCTGCTCCCCTTGCAGCGCACGGTTGCCAGATAGCGGGCCGTGGTCGAGGGCAGGGGCGGTACGGCGGTCGTCAGCGGTGTTCCGGGAGCGGGTCGGCGAAGTGCCAGCCCTCGGCGAGCAGGGCGTCCACCGCCGCCACGGCGGTGCGCAGCCGCTGCTCGGGGTCGCCGGTGACCAGCAGGTACCGGCGGCCGGTGCGCTCCAGTTCCGTCCGGAACCGGCCGGTCATCCACGGACGCAGGTGCGGGCCGTCGCGCAGGCCGTCGTCCTCGAAGGGCACGCCCTCGTGGTCGGTGAGCAGGTACAGGTGGCGCGGGGTGTGGTCGGCGACGGCCGCCACCTCGGGGCTGGGCGCGCCGAGGTAGCGCTCGTGCCAGATCGTGGTGGCGAAGGAGTCGGTGTCGCAGAAGAGCACCGGGGAGCCGGCGCCGGCCGGCCGCTGTTCGTCGGCGTCCTGGCGGCGGGCGATGAGCGGGAACTCCTCGGAGGTGAACTCCACCGCCGTCCAGTCGGCTCCGGGGTCGGTGGCGCGCAGCGCGGCCAGCTTCTCCTCGCTGAACGCGCGCCCGTACTCGGGCACCCAGCCGGTGTCCGTCCAGACGCCGCCGCGTGCGCGGTAGTGGTCGGCCAGGGCCCGGGAGAGGGTGGTGGTGCCGGTGGACTCGGCGCCGAGGACGACCACGCGCCGGGTCAGGGCGGCGCGCACGCCGGGGCCGAGGTACGCCCAGCAGCCCACCGGGTCCTTGCGCACGGCCGTGCCGGAGACGGGGTACGTGGTGCGGTCGAGGTCCACGAGGACCTCGGCCGCGCCGAACCGTCGGGCCAGCTCGGTGCCGTAGGACTCGGAGGTGAACACGGCGTCCACCGGGTCCGGGACGGCCGTGCGGAAGACCGCCATGTGGGCGTCCCACACCGCGGGGTCGTGCAGGTCGACCGGGTGGTCGTCGACGGCGCCGACGACCTCGGCGTCCGGGTGGGCCTCGCGCATCCAGGTCACCCGGTCGGCGAGCGGCACCGATTCCACGGAGGCCGCGCAGACCAGGACGGTCAGCCGGTCGCACTGCGCGAGTGCGGTGCGGACGAGGTGGTGGTGGCCGGCGTGCGGCGGATAGAACTTGCCGAGCACCAGGCCGTGCCGGTACGGGCGGGCGGCGGCGTTCACGCGGTCACCGCCGTCGCGGAGTGGGTGCCGGCTGCCACGAGGGTGCGCCGCCAGCCGAGGAGGCCGGCCACGCACAGGGCGAGGAAGCCGACGTACAGCAGGGAGGTCAGGTACAGGCCCTTGTAGGCGTAGAGCGGGATGTAGACCAGGTCGGCGGCGATCCACAGCCACCAGGACTCCAGCAGCTTGCGGCACTGGCCGTAGGTGGCGGTCAGGGACAGTGCGGTGGTCAGCGCGTCCCAGAACGGCACGGTGGAGTCGGTGGCCCGGTCCAGCAGGAGGGTGAGGGCGGCGGTGCCCAGCACTCCGGCGGCGGCGAGCCAGGCCCATTCGACACCTGTGGTGCGGCGCACCGGCAGGACGTCGCCGGTGGCCGGTCCGGCGCCGCGGGCCCAGGTCCACCAGCCGTAGGCGGCCAGTGCGATGAAGACGACCTGGAGACCGGCGTCGGCGTACAGGCCGGCCTGGAGAAAAAGCACGATGAAGAAGACGTTGTTGGCTATGCCGACCGGCCAGTTGGCGATGTGCTGCCGTGCCACCAGCCAGACGCAGAGGGCGCCGGTGGCGAAGCCGAGCGCTTCGGTCCAGCTGAGGTTCCAGTTCACGAGCGACTCCTTAATAGTCACTTCGACTATAAACAGGAGGGCGGGCGGAGGACAAGGGGAAAACCTGCGGGCACGCTGCGGCCATGGCGTCGGTCTTCATGCAGCCCGGCCGTCCGACGGGATGGCGGACCGGAGCCCATTCCCCGCCGGGAATTACCGGTCTTCGCCGCGCATCGCACGATTTGGTCCCAAGTGGCCTTCCCCGCAAGGAGATTCGCGTGATCGAGATCGACCCGCAGCACCTGGCCGACCGCTACATGGCTCAATGGACACTGGCCGACGCTGCCGAACGGCGCGCGGCCATCGAGCGGTTGTGGGCCGAGGACGGCAGACACGTCCTTCACCCACCCGCGGGGATCAGGCAGCTCGCCGCGGAACTCGGCTTCGCTCACAGCACTTTGGAGGCCCATGGGTACGACGCCATCGAAGCCCGGGTGACGCGAAGCCACGAACAGTTCGTCGAGAAGGCGGGATTCACCTTCCGGGCCCGCGCCGACGCGGTTCGCCTCGACGACGTGGTCAAGTTCGACTGGCAGACGGTGTCCGCCGAGACCGGCGACGTGCTGGGGGGCGGCCTGGTGATGCTCGTGCTCGACGACGACGGCAGGATCAAGGCCGATTACATGTTCCCGGGCGGCTGATCCACGGCCGTAGCGGCGCCCTCCCGTCCGGCAGCGGCGCCCGCTGGTCCGGCGGCCACACCCCTCGGTCCGTCGGCCGACGCCGCGAGTGCCTCGGCTGTCGCCGCGTCGGCGGGCAGGAACGCCTCCAGCTTGAGCTCGGCCAGTGTCACGTCGACGGCGGTGGCGAAGGTGGTCACGGTCGTCATCAGGCGCAGCTCGCCGTGCGAGGACAGCAGGCGGAGCGGGACCGCGAAGCCGAGCAGCCCGGAGGACGCATCCAACTGGGGCACGTAAGCGGCGAGTTCGGCACGCAACTCTTCCAGATGGCCGAGGCGGACCAGGATGTGGCGTGCCCATTCGTCGAGATTGCGGATACGGGGGGCCAGGCCGTCGGGATGCAGGGCGAGCCGGTAGATGTTCGTGCCCGGGCCGACCAGCTCGGGCGCCGCCCCCTCGGTGATCAGGTCGAACGCGCTGTTCGCGGCGATCAGAGTGCCGCCGTGGTCCGCCACCAGCGCCGGATACGGCAGGTGCCCGCGGAGGATGTGGTCGATCGCCGTGCGCACGGGCGCCAGCGCCGGGTCGTCGAGTGCGCTCTCGGGGTAGGCGGGTGCGTACCCCGCGGCCAGCAGCAGTTCGTTGCGCTCCCGCAGCGGCAGTTCCAGCGACTCGGCCAGGCGCACGACCATGTTCCGGCCGGGGACGGACCTGCCGGATTCGATGAAGCTGAGATGGCGCTGGGTGGTGCCCGCCCGAAGCGCCAGGTCGAGCTGGCTGAGATGCCGGCGGGTGCGGCGTTCGCGGAGCGCACGGGGGAAGTTCACCGGCCCGTTGTACCGGCGGCGGAGGGTTGCGGGCCATTCCCCGCAGGGAATTGTCGTCGGCCGCACCTGACGTGAACATCGCCGACATGGACATCGGCGTACTGCTTCCGACCGCGACCGCCCAGTGGGGCGCGGCCGACGACCCTCGCGAGCTGGTCGCCTTCGGCCGACAGGCCGAACGCCTGGGCCTCTCCTCGCTCTTCGTCAACGACTCCCTGATCAGCCCGCGCATCGAGGCACTCACGATGCTGGCGGCGCTCGCTCCGGCGACCGAGGCCGTGACGCTGGGCACGGCCGCGCTGATGCCGTTCCTGCGGCGGCCGGTGCAGGCCTCGCAGTCACTGGCGTCGATCGACCTGCTGTCCGGCGGCCGGCTCACCGTGACCGTCGGCGCGGGGTTCCCCGGCCGCTTCGGGCGGCCCCTCTACGCGCTGTCCGAACTGCCGTGGGAGAGGCGCTTCGCCCGCCTGGACGAGACCGTCGCGCTGTGGCGGGCCCTGTGGGACGGCGCCGAGTCCTTCCACGGCGAGATCCTCCGGTTCGACGGCATCCCGCCCACGACCAGGCCGTACCAAGCCGGCGGCCCGCCCGTCTGGCTCGGCGGGGCGACGCCCGCGGCGCTGGCCCGCACCGGCCGGTCGTACGACGGATGGCTGCCCTACCCGCCCGACCCCGCCGACTACGCGTCCGGCCTCCGTCAGGTCCGCCGGGCGGCCGTCGACGCCGGGCGGGCGGCCGAGGGCATCACTGCCGCGCTGTTCGTCTCGGTACGGATCGACGACGACGCCGAGAGCGGACGCCGGGCGCTGGACGCCTACGCGCGGGCCGTTTACGGGATGCCACTGGAGGAGCTGGAGCGGATCCAGGCCGTGGTCACCGGCTCCGCCGACCAAGTGCTCGGGGGCCTGAACCGGTATGTCGCCGCGGGCGCCCGGCACATCGTCGTACGGCTCGCCGCTCTGGACCTGCGCTCCCAGTGCGACCAGCTCGAACGGATCGCGGACCTGGTCCCCGCCGTCCGCGAGGCAGCACATCACACCGCCGGGGCGGGGTGAGCTGGGG
>NZ_VJZD01000087.1 GCF_009377175.1 Streptomyces adustus | reverse complement strand
ATGTACGCCCGGGCCCCCCGTGGCCCAGGCGTACATACCGAATCCGTCCGTGCCGAATCCGTCCGTGCCGCAGCCGCCCCTGTCCCAGACGCCCGTGCCGCAGCCGCCCGTGCCGCAGACCCCTCCGCCGCAGCGGCCCGCGCCCGCCCGCATCGACCAGGTGCGCGCCGAGCTCGACGAACTCAGCGACTATCTGCGCAAGCAGGAGGATCCCCGGGACGGCCGGCCCGAGGGCGGCCGGTGACCGCGACGACAGGCCGCGTCGTCGCCGACCGGTACGAACTGGCCACGCTCATCGGACAGGGCGGCATGGGCCAGGTCTGGACGGCCTACGACCGGCGGCTGGACCGGCGGGTCGCGGTGAAGCTGCTGCGCCCCGACAAGGTCGCGGGCCAGGAGGCGGACGAACTGCGCCGCCGCTTCGTGCGCGAGTGCCGGGTGACCGCCCAGGTCGACCACCCCGGCCTGGTCACCGTGCACGACGCGGGCAGCGAGGGCGAGGAGCTGTTCCTCGTCATGCAGTACGTCGACGGCGCCGACCTCTCCGACCACCTCGCCGAGCACGACCCGTACCCGTGGCAGTGGACGGTCGCGGTCGCCGCGCAGCTGTGCGCGGTGCTCAGCGCCGTCCACGCGGTGCCGATCATCCACCGCGACCTCAAGCCGCGCAATGTGATGGTGAAGCAGGACGGCACGGTCACCGTCCTCGACCTCGGCGTCGCCTCCGTCATGGACACCGACACCACCCGCCTCACACACACCGGTTCACCCATCGGCTCGCCCGCGTACATGGCGCCCGAGCAGGCGATGGGCGGTGCGGTCGGCCCGTACACCGACCTGTACGCGCTCGGTGTACTGATGCACGAACTGCTCAGCGGCCAGGTCCCGTTCGCGGGCTCGACGGCACTCGGGGTGCTGCACCGGCACCTGTACGAGCCGCCGCTGCCGGTGCGCAGACTGCGTCCGGAGGTGCCGGAGGCACTGGAGAGCCTGGTCCTGCGCCTGCTCGCGAAGGACCCGCAGCACCGTCCCGCCTCCGCGCAGGAGGTGTACGAGCACCTGGCGCTGCTGCTGCCCGCGCGCGGGATGCCCACCGGGGCGCCGCTCGATCCCACGCGCCCGTTCCTGCGCCCGCACGCTCCCTGGCCGGACCGGGCGCGCACGCCCGCGCCGCAGCCCGCCCCCGTCGCGCCGGTCGCCGAGAAACCCGATGTCGCCGGTGCCGTCGACGAGGTCAAGCGACTCCTCGGCGAGGGCCGCATCACCCAGGCCGTCGACATCCTCGGCTCGATCCTGCCCGCCGCCGCCCAGCAGCACGGCGAGCACTCCCCGGTCGTGCGCACCCTGCGCAAGCAGTACGCGGCCACGCTCATGGACGACGGCCAGTACCGGCGCGCGCTGCCCGAACTGCGCCGGCTCGCGGACGAACGCGCCGCCGAGGCCGGTCAGGCCGACCCCCAGTCCCTGCGCTACCGCCACGAGTCCGCGCAGTGCCTGGAGCAACTGGGCGAACCTGCGGCGGCGTTGGCCGAGTACCGCGCCCTGCTGCCGTACTACGAGAACCAGTACGTCGCCGGGGACCCGGAGTCGGCCTTCGACGTCCGCCGCCGCATCGGGCACCTGCTGCTGGCGCTCGGCGACCGCGCCGCCGCCCATGACACGCTGGCCCGGCTGCTGCACGACGTGGAGCGACGGCGCGGCCCCGGACATCCGCTCGCGGCCGAGGTCAGGCGGACGTTGCAGTGGCTGGGGCAGATGCACGGATAGCCACCGCCGGGTCGGCCGAGACGTGTGGGCCGGGTGGGCCGGACAGATTTTGCTGCACCCTGAAGGAATATTGTGGGTTCCTAGGGGCGTACTTTTCCGAACAGGGATGCGCACCGGTTAGGTTGCCATCCGTTTCACGCTACACGCGCTTTCGCACCGCGCCGCGTGCGCGGTCGTCGCACAACTCGCCGGCGCCGCCGGCACAACCAGGGGTGGGGTCACACATGTCCAGCCATCGGCAGTCCCGCAAGCGCAGGTACGTCACCTGGGGGGTGGCGGGGGTCGCCGTCGTCGCCGGGGCCGGCATCGCCGCGCAGACCTCTATGGCCGCCACCACCTGGCCCGCGCAGAAGACCTTCACCGGCCGCGCCTTCGACACCTGCGCCGCGCCCTCCCTTTCCGCGATGAAGGCCTGGCACACCGGGTTCTACGGGGCCGCCGCCGTGTACATCGGAGGCAAGAACCGCGGCTGCGCCCAGCCCAACCTCACGGCGTCCTGGGTGAAGTCGGTCAGCACCCTCGGCTGGAAGCTCATCCCGCTCTACGTGGGCGCCCAGCCGCCCTGCCAGACCGGGTCCAGCCCCGAGAAGATCAGCGCCGCCACCGCCGCCTCGCTCGGCGCGAGCGACGCCGCCGACGCGGTCGCGAAGGCCACCGCCCTCGGGATGAAGGCCGGAAGCCCGGTCTACCTCGACATGGAGTCGTACGACATCACGAACAAGGCGTGCAACGACGCCGTCCTGACGTACGTACGCGCCTTCGACAAGGCCCTGCGCGCCAAGACGTACCGCTCCGGCTACTACGGCTTCACCAGCTCCAGCGCCAAGGCGATCGCGAACGCCACCGACAAGACGGACCTGCCGGGCAACATGTGGTACGCCCTGTGGGACAAGACCAACACCACCACAAGCGACTGGCCGTTCGCCGCGACCCAGTGGACGAACCACAGCCGGGGCCACCAGTACATGGTCAACAGCAAGGAGACCATCGGCGGCGTCACGATCACCGTGGACCGGGACGCCTGGGACGGCCCGGTGGCCATCACCGGCTGAGCGTCCGCCCGGCTGCCCGCACAACTGTTCACACGGCGGGAGTGCGGCGGAGGCGAGGCGGTGCCCGAAGTCCTGGTGAATCGTTGGTCGAATGGGTTGGCCAGAGCCTGCCCACTGCCTAACATCGATCACCGCAAGACTTTGTGCACCGTCGCACAATCTCCTCGGGAGGTTTCCTTGCACCGCCGTCGCACCGCGCTCGTCCTGTCCGCCGCGCTCGTCGCCGCGGCCCCGCTCCTCGCCGCCTGCGGAAACGACGCGCATCCCGGTGCCGCGGCCGTCGTCGGCGACCAGCGGATCACCGTGTCGCAGCTGGAGAGCAGGGTGCAGGAGGTGCGCGACGCACAGCGCGCGGCGGTGCCGGACGACGCGCAGTACGCGCGCGTCGTCGCCACCACCGGCAGCCTCACTCGCGACACCCTGCACGGCATGGTCCTGGACCGGGTCCTCCAGCGGGCCGCCCAGGACGCGGGCGTCACCGTCACCCGCAACGAGATCCAGCAGATGCGCGCCGGCCTGGAGCAGCAGGCGGGCGGTGCCGCGGGACTGGAGACGGCCTGGCTCCAGCAGTACTCCATCCCGCCGCAGCGCCTCGACGACAACCTCCGCCTCCAGCTCCAGGCGCAGAAGCTCGCGGCCCACCTCGGCACCGACACCAACCAGCCGGCCTTCTGGAAGGCACTCTCCACGGCGTCCGGGGAACTCCACGTCGACCTCAACCCGCGCTACGGCGACTGGGACGCCCAGAAGGTCAGCCGCGTCGACGCGAAGACCCCGTGGGTACGGGAGGTCACGGCCGCGGGGACGCAGCAGACGGCCTGACCGGTCCGCGACGGGGCCGCTCCGCCAGGGGACGACTCCCGGGGCTGTCGGTGTCGTGCGTTACGTTCGAGGGGTGAACACAGCCAGCCCCGAAGCAGAAGCCGCCACCGGCCGCGTCGTCCTGCTCACCACCAGCCACCGGGTCGCCCCGGGCCTGCTGTCCTGGCCCGCCTGGCAGGCGCTGCGCGCGGCCGACCGCGTGCTGTGCGCGGACGCGGCCCACCCGCAGCTGCCGTATCTGCGCGAGGCGGGGATAGCCGTCGACGAGGCGTCCCCGGCCGCGGAGGACCTGGTCGACCTCTGCGCGGGCGGCCACACGGTGGTGGTCGTGGCCACCGCCGAAGGCGAACCGGCGCTGACCGACGGCCTCGCCCGGCTGGCCGGCTCCGGCCGCGTCGCGATGCCGGAACTGGAACTGCTCCCCGCCTCCTACGACCTCCCCGGCGCCCGTCTCCTCGACCTCGTCCAGGTCATGGACCGCATCCGCGTCGCCTGTCCGTGGTCGTCCCGGCAGACCCACCAGGGCCTGGCCAAGTACGGCATCGAGGAGGCGTACGAGCTCGTCGAGGCGATCGAGGACGGCGACCGGGACGAGCTGCGCGAGGAGCTCGGCGACGTTCTGCTCCAGGTCGTCTTCCACGCCCGTATCGCCGAGGAGGACCCCCAGGCCCCCTTCTCCGTCGACGACGTGGCCGCGGGCATCGTCACCAAGCTCATCCACCGCCACCCGCACGTCTTCGGCGACGAGACCGCCAGCACCCCCGAGGAGGTCAAGGAGCACTGGCTGCGCACCAAGGCCGAGGAGAAGCGGCGCACCTCCGTCACCGAGGGCATCCCCGTGCACCAGCCCGGTCTGGCCCTCGCCGCCAAGCTGGCCTCCCGGGCCCGTACGGCCGGCCTGGACGTCCCGCTCCCGCAGGGCGACGGCATCGGCTACGAGCTGCTGGCCCTGGCGGTACGGGCCGAGTCGCAGGGCGTCGATCCGGAGGCGGCGCTGAGAGCGGCGGCACGGGCGTACCGGGACGCGATCCGGGCCGCCGAGGACTGACCTTCGGCCGAGCCGCGCGAGGACGGCCACCCGGGTCAGTACGGTTGACCCAGGGACGGTCGAGGGGCCAGGGGGCTTGGGTGGAACGGGAGTTGGAGGACCTGGCGGCCAGAGGGGCGCAGGCCCTGGTCGCCGGGTTACACCGGTCGGGCGAGGCGGCGCTGGTGCGTGAGGCGTTCGCGACATGGTTCGAGCGGGCGGGGTGGGCCGCGGAGTCCGATCTGCTGCGGGGGCCGACGGGCAGGCTGTCGTACTCCCTTACGCGGTGGCGGGGCGTTTTTCTCGATGTGCTGGCGAACTCGCCCGGCCACGACGCGGCGGGCCGTCTCGCGACCCTGATCGGCCGGTTCTCCGAACCCGCGGAGGCCCGCCGTCCCGCCGACCGAGGAGCCACCGTCGCCGACGGCATCCTCAAGCGCGACAAGCTCGTCCCGCCTCCCGCCGGGAAGCCCGGGGCGCCCGGGGAGCCGGCCGACCGGCCGGGCGTCGCGGGGGACCACGTCGACTTCCGGCAGGGCACCTTCCACGGACCGGTCGTGGGGAGCCAGCACACCTACGTCAACCACCCCGGCGCCGCGCTCCCTGACCCCGGCCGCTGGCCGGTGCCGGACGAGATCGACCCGGTCACCCTGGGCGTGCGCCCGACGCGACGGCCGGACGGCGCGGACCTCGCCCGTCTCCCGGCTTATGTGGAGCGGGACATCGACGCCGGGCTGCACGGCTGGCACGAGCGGGACGACCTGCTGGTCGTCACCGGCGGCCCGCTCTCCGGCAAGTCGCGCACGGCCTGGTCCGCCGGGGCCCACGCGGCCGGGCACTCCGGCCGGGTCTTCGCGCCCGCTCCCGGCACGGATCTGCGCGGTCTCCCGGAGACGCTGCACGGCCGGACCGGCCGCCATGTCCTGTGGCTGGACCAGTTGGAGGAACACCTCGGCGAACACGGCCTGAACCTGGGACTGCTGGGACGGCTCTCCGCGCTGCGCGTCCCCGTGGTGGCCACCATGCGCGACGAGGTCTACGAGGAACACCGCTTCGGCGACGGACCCGCGTCCAGGCTGCTGGCCCGGGCGCGGGTGGCGCGCGTGGGTTCCCGGTGGAGCGAGAACGAACTCGCCCGGCTGGCCGGGCACCGCGACGACGACCGGCTCGCCGACGCCCTGGAGCGGTCCGACGAGGGCGTCACCCAGTTCCTCGCGCTCGGCCCCGAGCTGTACGACCTGTGGCACAGCGCCGGCTGGTCCAACAGCCGCCATCCGTACGGACATCTGCTGGTCCGGGCGGCCGTCGACCTCGCGCGCTGCGGAGTCACCGGGGGCATACCGGACCTCCTGCTGAGGACGACGGCCTCGTGCTACGGCAGAAGACCGTCGGGCGGGGAGTCCTTCCGGGACGCGACGACCTGGGCGGCCACGCCGCGGCACGGTGTGGCCGGGCTGCTGGTCCCCGTCCCCGTCGCCCCGGGGCCGGGCGTGGGGGAGAGCGAGGCGACGGCGTGGCGGCCGCACGGATCGCTGGTCGCGCAGGCACGACGGACGTCGGCGCCGGTGCGGACGGCCGTCTGGCGCTGCGCGCTGGAGCAGGCGCGCCACGACAACGACGTGCACTTCAACGTCCGCAGAACCGCCCACGCCGTCTTCGCCCCGAGGGCCGAAGCGGGTGACACCGAGGCCATGCACCTCATGGGCGTGCTGGGCCAGGTGACCAAGGACGAGGCCACCGAACTGAAGTGGTTCCGCAAGGCGGCCGACGCCGGGCGTACGGACCTGGCGGCACAGGTCGGGGAACTGCTCCTCGGGCAGGGGAAGGCCGAGCAGGCCCTGCCGTATCTGAGGGCGGCGGTCGCGGACGATCCGCAGGCCCGCGTGGCCCACCTGCTCGGCCGGGCTCACCTGGCCCTGGCCGAGCACTGGCTGCGGACGGCGGCCGCGGGCGGCCACAAGGAGGCGGCGCGCCGACTGAACGACCTGGCGGGAGGCCACCCCCCGAGCGACCTTCGGACGCGGCTGCCGTTCCTGTCGGGGAGTGCCGACATCGCCCGGGACGGGGAGCACTGACGGCGTACCGAGGTCGACGGACCCGTCACCGCCCCCGAAAGCCGAACCCCGAAAGCCAGCTACCGTCAGGGCGTGACCAACCAGCCCGCGCCCGACAGTCCCGCCCCCGAGCTCTTCACCTGGGAGTTCGCCTCCGACCCGTACCCGGCCTATGCCTGGCTGCGCGAGCACGCCCCCGTGCACCGCACCCGGCTGCCCAGCGGGGTCGAGGCGTGGCTGGTCACCCGGTACGCCGACGCCCGACAGGCCCTCGCCGACCAGCGGCTGAGCAAGAACCCCGCGCACCACGACGAGCCCGCGCACGCCAAGGGCAGGACCGGCATCCCCGGTGAGCGCAAGGCCGAGCTGATGACCCATCTGCTCAACATCGACCCGCCGGACCACACCAGGCTCCGCCGTCTGGTCAGCACGGCGTTCACCCCGCGCCGGGTCGCGGAGTTCGCGCCGCGCGTGCAGGAGCTGACCGACCGGCTGATCGACGGCTTCGCCGCCCGGGGCTCCGCCGACCTCATCCACGAGTTCGCCTTCCCGCTGCCCATCTACGCCATCTGCGACCTGCTCGGCGTACCCCGTGAGGACCAGGACGACTTCCGGGACTGGGCGGGCATGATGATCCGGCACGGCGGAGGGCCGCGGGGCGGGGTCGCGCGGTCGGTGAAGAAGATGCGCGGCTATCTCGCCGAGCTCATCCACCGCAAGCGGGAGGCGCTGTCGGAGACCGCCGCACCGGGCGAGGACCTCATCTCCGGTCTCATCCGCGCCTCCGACCACGGCGAGCACCTCACCGAGAACGAGGCCGCCGCCATGGCGTTCATCCTGCTGTTCGCGGGGTTCGAGACCACGGTCAACCTCATCGGCAACGGTATGTACGCCCTGCTGACCCATCCCGATCAGCGCGAGCGCCTCCAGTCGTCCCTGGCCGCCGGGGAGTCCGCGCTGATGGAGACCGGCATCGAGGAACTGCTTCGCTACGACGGGCCGGTGGAGCTGGCGACCTGGCGGTTCGCGACCGCGCCGCTGACCATCGGCGGCCAGGACATCGCCCCCGGGGACCCCGTCCTCGTGGTCCTGGCGGCCGCCGACCGTGACCCGCAGCGGTTCACCGACCCCGATGTGCTCGACCTCACTCGCAGTGACAACCAACACCTCGGATACGGCCATGGAATCCACTACTGCCTGGGCGCACCGCTGGCCCGGCTGGAGGGAAGGACCGCGCTCACCACGCTCCTGACTCGACTCCCGGACCTGCAACTCGCCGCGGAACCAGAGGACTTGAGGTGGCGTGGTGGACTCATCATGCGCGGACTGCGCGCCCTGCCTGTGGAGTTCACGGCGGTCTGACCGATTGGCGGCAGTCGTGAGGGTTCCGGACCGGGGTGACGCACCGTCAACATTGTGATCTTCGCGTGATCTCCGTGGCATGAACTTGTGACAAGTGATCGTGTGCCGATACGTTCAACCATCAACACGGCGCCAGCGTCAGGCCGTGTCGGTCACTGCTGTCGCACGAAAGGTTTCCGCATGCTCTCCGGAAACGGTCGTCACCGTCGTCCCCGCCAGGCTCCGGCTCTGCTCGTCGCGGCCGGAGTGGCAGGATCCGCCATCGCCATCCCGCTGCTGGGCGCCGGTGGCGCGAGCGCGGCCGAGGGCAGCACCTGGGACCAGGTCGCACAGTGCGAGACCGGTGGCTCGTGGAGCGCCGACAGCGGTGACGGGCACTTCGGAGGCCTGCACCTGACGCAGGCGGACTGGGAGCAGTACGGCGGTCTCGACTACGCCTCCAGGGCCGATCTGGCCAGCCGGTCCCAGCAGATAGCCGTCGCCGAGAAGATCCTCGCCGCCCAGGGGGCCGGCGCCTGGTCCACCTGCGGACTGACCTCGGGGCTGGCCGCGGACTCCGCGACGGCCGTCGTCGACACGGGTGTGGCGGGCGACACCGCGAGCGGCACGACCGGCACGACCGGCTCGGCCTCGGTGTCGGACCCGCTCGGGCTGCCCGACTCCACCGCCGGGACCACCGCCGACCCGTCCGCGACGCCCGCCGCGGGCACCGCGTCCGCCGACCCGTCCGCCCTGCCCTCCGGTACGGCGTCCCCCGATGCCCCCTCCGCGACCACGACGGACAAGTCGGACAAATCTGCCGATGTCGCCACGAGTGACGCACAGACTGACGATTCATCCGCGAGCGGGGCGAAGTCCAACTACTCGGACAACGCCCGTCAGTCCATCGGTGCTTCGGGTCTGGTCGACACGGGCGACCTGGGCACCGGCCGCCACCGCGGCACCAGCGCCGACGAGGACGAGAGCTCCGTCGACGCCGACCTGTCCTTCATCGGCCGGCACGCCTCGACCGCCTACGCCGCGGACGGTTCGTAACCCGCCCGCGCCGGGGTGGTCGCCACCCCGGCCGAACCCCTGGCCGCCCCCGGCCGGACTCCTGGCCATCCCTGGCCGAACCCCTGGCCGCCCCCTCGGGCCTCCGCGACGGACGGCTCCCGCTCCGCATGGTGAGCAGGGGGCCGGTGGTGCTGTCGGGGCCCGTGTCTTCCCTGGTCGGGCCTGGGAGGCACCGACCTAAACGGGTGTGAAGCGGCGGGAGTTGACGCCCCGTTTCGCCAGTAAATGTCCGTTTTGGTGAAACTGTGGGATGAGTCTCAGAAGCCCTGATCGTCTTTGGAAATACCCGGATCGCCTGTCTACGGTCGAAACCGCTCGCCACAGCGGGCACCGGCCGCCGCAACGCCGAATCCTGCCAGCGGCTGCCCGGGAACATTCGTCGCGTCAAGCGCCGTCGGCAGGAGCGGGGGACCCAAGGTAAGCGCCGTGCCCAGCGGTTGAAGCTGGTGCCGGCTCGGGGTGAAGCCGCGTCCCGTGAGGGGCGTGGCCGGGCAACTCAACCGGCCCGAACCCGACAGCTCACCTCGCAGGCGTCGGTGAGGGGATCCACCATGCTGTTTTCCGGTAAGGGCACGCACCGCCGCTCGTCCAAGGCCACCCGCATCGCCGCGCTCGCCGGTGTCGCCGGTGTCGCCGTCGCCGCCCCGCTGTTCGCGGCCGGCAACGCCTCCGCCGCCACCGCCGCCGAGTGGGACGTCGTCGCCCAGTGCGAGTCCGGCGGCAACTGGGCCATCAACACCGGCAACGGCTACTACGGCGGTGTCCAGTTCTCCGCCTCCACCTGGGCCGCGTACGGCGGCACGCAGTACGCCTCGCAGGCCAACCTGGCCACCAAGGCCCAGCAGATCACCATCGCCGAGAAGGTCCTCGCCTCCCAGGGCAAGGGCGCCTGGCCGGTCTGCGGCAAGGGTCTGTCCCGCACCCCCTACGCCGCTGCCGCCGCCGCGCCGAGCACCACCACCCGCTCGACCGACACGCAGGCCGCCACCCGCTCCGCCGAGCGCCCGGCCGCCACGAAGACCGTCACCACCCCGGCCGGCCAGGCGGTCGCCAAGGGTGACGGCGAGTACAAGGTCGTCAAGGGCGACACGCTCAGCACTATCGCCCAGAAGCACGACGTCAAGGGCGGCTGGCAGGCGCTGTTCAAGCTGAACAAGGGCGTCGTCGCCGACGCCGACGTCATCTACCCCGGCCAGCAGCTGCACCTGAAGTGACAGCGGGCTCGTAGCTGAACCACGGCGGCCTCCCAGCCGTGTCCTTCATTGTGGAGGCCACGCGAGGGCCGTCCCCCCGTCCCCGCGGGCTCCCCGTCCCGGTGCGTTCTTCCCCCGTACGCACCGGGACGGGGTTTTTTGTCGAACCGGCTTTGTTCCGTTCGGAAACAATTTACTCTCGGTTCCGTCCATGACGCGGTCAACGACCTGCTGATCGCCCCGGGACGGTTAGGCTCAGTCACGCGCGGCCACCACAGGCCTGCGCACCACCGGGCTTTCCGGCCCGGCGTAGCTTGCGTCACATCCCAGAAGGAGATGCTCGTGCCGTCCATCGACGTCGTCGTAGCCCGGGAAATCCTGGACTCCCGAGGCAACCCCACGGTCGAGGTCGAGGTCGGCCTCGACGACGGCAGCACGGGTCGTGCCGCCGTTCCGTCCGGCGCCTCCACCGGTGCCTTCGAGGCCATCGAGCTCCGTGACGGTGACCCCAACCGTTACCAGGGCAAGGGTGTCGAGAAGGCCGTCCTCGCCGTCATCGAGCAGATCGGCCCGGAGCTCGTCGGCTACGACGCCACCGAGCAGCGTCTGATCGACCAGGCGATGTTCGACCTGGACGCCACCGACAACAAGGGCTCGCTCGGCGCGAACGCCATCCTCGGCGTCTCCCTCGCCGTCGCGCACGCCGCCTCCGAGGCCTCCGACCTCCCGCTCTTCCGTTACCTGGGCGGCCCGAACGCGCACCTGCTGCCCGTTCCGATGATGAACATCCTGAACGGCGGCTCGCACGCCGACTCCAACGTGGACATCCAGGAGTTCATGATCGCCCCGATCGGCGCGGAGACCTTCTCCGAGGCGCTGCGCTGGGGTGCCGAGGTCTACCACACCCTCAAGAAGGTGCTGAAGACCAAGGGCCTGTCCACCGGCCTCGGCGACGAGGGCGGCTTCGCCCCGAACCTGGAGTCCAACCGCGCCGCCCTCGACCTCATCGTCGAGGCCATCAAGCAGGCCGGCTACGTCCCCGGCGAGCAGATCGCGCTCGCGCTCGACGTCGCCGCGTCCGAGTTCTACAAGGACGGCAAGTACGAGTTCGAGGGCAAGTCCCGCTCTGCCGCCGAGATGACCGAGTACTACGAGGAGCTCGTCTCCGCGTACCCGCTCGTCTCCATCGAGGACCCGCTGTACGAGGACGACTGGGCCGGCTGGAAGATCATCACCGACAAGCTGGGCGACAAGGTCCAGATCGTCGGCGACGACCTCTTCGTCACCAACCCGGAGCGTCTGGCCCGCGGCATCGAGGAGGGCTCCGCCAACGCCCTGCTCGTCAAGGTCAACCAGATCGGTTCGCTGACCGAGACCCTGGACGCCGTCGAGCTCGCCCAGCGCAACGGCTTCAAGTGCATGATGTCCCACCGCTCCGGCGAGACCGAGGACGTCACCATCGCCGACCTCGCGGTCGCCGTGAACTGCGGTCAGATCAAGACCGGCGCCCCGGCCCGCTCGGACCGCGTCGCCAAGTACAACCAGCTGCTGCGCATCGAGGAGATCCTCGACGACGCCGCGGTGTACGCCGGCCGCAGCGCCTTCCCGCGCTTCAAGGGCTGAGCCGTACAGGGTCAAGCCTGAGCCAGTCGTACGTACGTCCCCGTACTCGGTCCCGTACCGTGTCCGGGGACGTACGCGTGTGACGGCGCGTGTGACGACGGGTGCGAAGGGGAGGCGCAGAGCCAGATGGCCGTGAAGGACCGGGACCGTTTCTCCACCGCGACCAGGCTGCGGGCGCTCGGTGAGCAGACCGCGGCCCGCGTCTACCGCTCCCAGACCAGACGCCAGGCCCGCCGCTCCCGGCTCACCGGCCGGGCCGCGCTGCTCGCCCTCGTGCTGTGCTCGCTGGTCGTGGCCCTCGCCTACCCCATAAGGCAGTACGTCTCGCAGCGCGCCCAGATCGCCGACATGGAGCGGCAGAAGCAGCAGGCCAGGGAGCGCGTGGAGGAACTGCGCGACCTCAAGGCCCGCTGGCAGGACGACGCGTACGCCGAGCAGCAGATCCGGCAGCGGCTGCACTACGTGATGCCCGGCGAGACCGGCTACGTGGTGATCGACCCGGACGCGGTCAAGCAGTCGCGGGCCGCCCGCGGGGCGGCGCGCCGCCCCTGGTACTCGAACGTCTGGGACGGAGTCGACAAGTCCGACGCCTCCGACCAGTGAACGGACAGAAAGACACGCATGGAAACGCCCCCGCCGCGCACTGAGCGCACCGAGCCCACCGACGCGGACGTCGAGGCCTTCAAGCAGCAGCTCGGGCGGCCGCCGCGCGGGCTGCGCGCCATCGCGCACCGGTGCCCCTGCGGGCAGCCGGACGTCGTGGAGACGGCCCCCCGGCTGCCCGACGGCACGCCCTTCCCGACGCTCTACTACCTGACGTGCCCGAAGGCGAACTCCGCGATCGGCACGCTGGAGGCGAACGGCGTGATGAAGGAGATGACCGACCGGCTCGCGACCGACCCCGAACTGGCCGCCGCCTACCGCGCCGCGCACGAGGACTACATCCGCCGCCGCGACGAGATCGAGGAGCTGACGGGCTTCCCGAGCGCGGGCGGCATGCCGGACCGGGTGAAGTGCCTGCACGTCCTGGTCGCGCACTCGCTGGCGGCCGGGCCGGGCGTGAACCCGCTCGGCGACGAGGCGCTCGCGATGCTGCCGGAGTGGTGGCGCAAGGGCACCTGCGTCGTCCCGGCCGGGGAGTGCGGGAAGCCCGGGGAGTCCGGGGAGGGCGACCAGTGACCCGGGTGGCCGCGATCGACTGCGGCACGAACTCCATCCGGCTGCTGGTGGCCGACGCCGACCCCGAGACGGGCGAACTCGTCGACCTGGACCGCCGGATGACCATCGTCCGGCTCGGCCAGGGCGTGGACCGCACCGGCCGGCTCGCCCCCGAGGCGCTGGCGCGCACCTTCGCCGCCTGCCGCGAATACGCGGACGTCGTCAAGGAGTTCGGCGCCGAGCGGCTGCGCTTCGTCGCCACCTCCGCCTCCCGTGACGCCGAGAACCGGGACGAGTTCGTCCGCGGGGTGCTGGACATCCTCGGCGTCGAGCCCGAGGTCATCTCCGGCGACCAGGAGGCCGAGTTCTCCTTCACCGGCGCGACCAAGGAGCTGATGGGCCGTGAGGACCTGGCCCGGCCCTATCTCGTGGTGGACATCGGCGGCGGCTCGACCGAGTTCGTCGTCGGCGACGAGCACGTGGGAGCCGCGCGGTCGGTCGACGTCGGCTGCGTACGGATGACCGAACGGCATCTGGTCGTGGACGGGGAGATCACCGACCCGCCGACGGCCGATCAGATCGCGGCGATGCGGGCCGACATCGAGGCGGCCCTCGACCTCGCCGAACGAACCGTCCCGCTGCGCCGGGCGCACACCCTCGTCGGCCTCGCCGGTTCCGTCACCACCGTGTCGGCGATCGCGCAGAACCTGCCCGCGTACGACTCGGCGGCCATCCACCACTCCCGGGTCTCCCACGACCGGGTCCGCGAGATCACCGACCGGCTGCTGCGCTCCGCCCACGCCGAGCGCGCGGCGATCCCCTCCATGCACCCGGGCCGGGTCGACGTGATCGGGGCGGGCGCCCTCGTCCTGCTCGCGATCATGGAGCGGATCGGGGCCGAGGAGGTCGTGGTGAGCGAGCACGACATCCTCGACGGCATCGCCTGGTCGATCGCGTAGCCGCCTGCGGGGTGCGGCTCGCACTCTGCTGAGCAGGCAGGAAGCGCGTTTGAGCGTCGCGGAGGGGGCCTCTCGGGCCCCTCCGCGACCCCCCGCCGGAAACCTTCGTGAAGTTCTTCACAAGGAATTCGGCCCTGTCGGGGTACGGAATGGGGTCGGTTGGCCCTTCCGGGGCTCCCGCGCGTGTGTGAACATGTTCAAAAGAGGCGCGCGGGGACGTTTCGCGGAGATGTCGGGTGCGCGTCCTGCGGGGTCCTCGGCGCCCCTCTTTCGGCCAGGAGGAGCAGCTCACGCGGCATTGACAACGCCCTTTGGGATACACGGGTTCCCGCCCCGAGCCATGATGTGGATCACTCGGGTCGCGGAGGATAACACACCCCCTGTCGGAGCTTGTGAAGGGGCGCACGAGCGACCCCCTGGGGGCGGGTGGATACTCGATGCCATGAGCACCACGGAGCGTCCCAGGATCCTCGTAGTAGGCGGTGGGTACGTAGGCCTGTACGCAGCTCGGCGCATCCAGAAGAAGATGCGCTACGGCGAGGCGACCGTCACGGTCGTCGACCCCCGGTCGTACATGACCTACCAGCCCTTCCTCCCCGAAACTGCCGCCGGCAGCATCTCCCCGCGTCACGTCGTCGTCCCGCTGCGACGCGTGCTGCCCAAGGCGGAGGTCCTCACCGGCCGGGTCACCACCATCGATCAGGACCGCAAGGTCGCCACGATCGCCCCGCTGGTCGGCGAGGCGTACGAGCTGCCCTTCGACTACCTGGTCGTCGCCCTCGGCGCGGTCTCTCGCACCTTCCCGATCCCCGGCCTGGCCGAACAGGGCATCGGCATGAAGGGCGTCGAGGAGGCCATCGGCCTGCGCAACCACGTCCTCGAGCAGCTCGACAAGGCCGACTCCACCACCGACGAGGAGATCCGCCGCAAGGCGCTCACCTTCGTCTTCATCGGCGGCGGCTTCGCCGGCGCGGAGACCATCGGTGAGGTCGAGGACATGGCCCGCGACGCGGCCAAGTACTACAAGACGGTGTCCCGCGAGGACATGCGCTTCATCCTCGTCGACGCCGCCGACAAGATCCTTCCCGAGGTCGGCCCCAAGCTCGGCCAGTACGGCAAGGAGCACCTTGAGGGCCGCGGGGTCGAGATCTACCTCTCCACCTCCATGGACTCCTGCGTCGACGGTCACGTCGTGCTGAAGAACGGCCTCGAGGTCGACTCCAACACGATCGTGTGGACGGCCGGCGTCAAGCCGAACCCGGTCCTCGCCCGCTACGGCCTCCCGCTCGGCCCCCGCGGTCACGTCGACACCGCCCCGACCCTCCAGGTCCAGGGCACCGACTACATCTGGGCCGCGGGCGACAACGCCCAGGTGCCGGACATGGCCGCCCGCAAGGCCGGCGTGGAGAACGCCTGGTGCCCGCCGAACGCCCAGCACGCGCTGCGTCAGGCGAAGGTCCTCGGCGACAACGTGGTGGCCGGCATGCGCGGCTTCCCGCAGAAGGAGTACGCCCACTCCAACAAGGGCGCGGTGGCGGGCCTCGGCCTCCACAAGGGCGTCGCGATGATCGTCATGGGCAAGATGAAGATCAAGCTCAAGGGCCGTCTCGCCTGGTACATGCACCGTGGCTACCACGGTATGGCCATGCCGACCTGGAACCGCAAGATCCGTGTCTTCGCCGACTGGACGCTCGCGATGTTCCTCAAGCGCGAGGTCGTCGCGCTCGGCGCGCTGGAGACCCCGCGCGAGGAGTTCTACGAGGCCGCCAAGCCGGCCCCGGTGGCCGCCGCGCCGAAGACCGAGAAGACCGAGGCGAAGGCCTGACCTCCGGTCACTGATCCACCCCGAAGGGGCCGTCCGCCATCCGTGGTGCGGGCGGCCCCTTCGGCATGTCCGGATCCGGTACGGCATTCCCGTACCGCCATCCGGGGGGCGCGGCATGGTGACGGCCGGGGAATGACTCGATGGTGCACGATCGTTGCTCTGAGCGAACCGGTGGGCCAATTCCTTCATGGAGGTGTGCGCCATGGCTGACGCCGCGCTGCGGCTGGAGAGCCTTTTCGGACAATTGCTGGGAGTACCGCTTCCGGTGCGCGTTCGCGCCTGGGACGGTTCGCAGGCGGGCCCGCCGGGCACGCCGACACTGATCGTGCGCAACCGGCGCGCACTGCGCCGACTGCTTTTCAAGCCCGGTGAGTTGGGTCTGGCCCGCGCCTGGGTCTCGGGGGACCTGGACATCGAGGGCGACCTGTACTCCGCCCTGAGGCTGCTGTCGGGCCTGTTCTGGGAGCGCGGCGACGACGCCAGGACCCTCGCCCAGGCCCTGCGCGACCCGGACGTGCGCGCCGCCGTCCGCGGCCTGGTCAAACTCGCCGGACCCCCGCTGCCGCCCGCCCCGCCCCGGGAGGAGATCCGCAGGCCCCGCGGCCACCTGCACACCCGGCGCACCGACCGCCGCGCCATCAGCCACCACTACGACGTCGGCAACGACTTCTACGAACTGGTCCTGGGCCCTTCGATGGTCTACTCGTGCGCCTACTGGGACGACGGCGGCACGCTCCAGGACGCCCAGCGCGACAAGCTCGAACTCGTCTGCCGCAAGCTCGCTCTGAAGCCGGGGATGCGGCTGCTCGACGTCGGCTGCGGCTGGGGCTCCCTGGCCGTCCACGCGGCCCGCGAGCACGGGGTGCGGGTCGTCGGCGTCACCCTCTCCCAGGAGCAGGCCACGTTCGCCCGCAAGCGCGTCGCCGACGAGGGGATGACGGACCTGGTGGAGATCCGGGTCCAGGACTACCGGGACGTCCGCGACGGCCCCTACGACGCGATCTCCTCCATCGGCATGGCCGAACACGTCGGCGCCGAACGCTATCTGGAGTACGCCGAGAGCCTCCACGCCCTGCTCCGGCCCGGCGGGCGGCTCCTCAACCACCAGATCGCCCGGCGCCCGCACCACGACGAATCGGCCTACCGGGTGAACGATTTCATCGACGCCTACGTCTTCCCGGACGGCGAGCTCGCCCCGATCGGCACCACCGTCACCCAGCTGGAACGGGCCGGTTTCGAGGTGCGTGACGTCGAGTCGATCCGCGAGCACTACGCCCTCACCCTGCGCGAGTGGGTCGCCAACCTGGAGGCCGACTGGGCCCGGGCCGCCCAGCTGACCGGTCCGGGCCGCGCCCGCGTCTGGCGCCTCTACATGGCGGCCTCCGCGGTGTCCTTCGAACGCAACCACATCGGCGTCAACCAGGTCCTGGCGGTACGCACCCCCGAGTCCGGCACCTCCGCGATGCCGCTCAGGGCCCGCACCTGGAACTGAGCCGGACACACCAGGGGCCCCGTCCGAGCCGGACGGGGCCCCTGTCACGTGCCGGGAGGGCTACTCGGACTTGATGGCCGCGAGCATGTTCAGCCGGGCCGCCCGCCGGGCCGGCCACAGCGCCGCCAGCACCCCGACCGTCGCGGCCAGCAGCAGGAACAGCGCCATCCGCGCCCACGGCAGGACCAGCTCGTACGTCGTCATCTTCGCGCCGAGCAGCTCACCGGCCGCCCAGCCGAAGAACACGCCCAGACCGATGCCGAGCACCCCGCCGAAGAGGGAGATCACCAGGGACTCCAGGCGGACCATCCGCTTGATGTTGCGGCGGTCGAGGCCGATCGCGCGCAGCATCCCGATCTCCTGGGAGCGCTCGAAGACCGACATGGCCAGGGTGTTGACGACACCGAGGACGGCGACGATCACCGCCATGGCGAGCAGGCCGTAGAGCATGTTCAGCACCAGCGTGAACATGCTGGCGATGCTGTTGGAGATGTCCTGCTTGCTCTGCACCTTGATGCCCGGGTTGGAGCCGAGCGCCTTCTCCAGCCTGTCCTTGGTGGCGTCGGAGGCGCCGCCGGACGTCTTCACCATGACCTGCATGTCGGTCACGTCCGGCTGGTGCGGGGCGAGCGTGGCGTTGTCGAGCATGATGCCGCGCATCATCTCGGTGGCCTCGTAGACGCCGGCCACGGTCAGCTGCTGCGGCTTGCCGTCCTCGTAGTTGACGGTGAAGGACGACCCCGCCTTCCAGTGGTGCGACTTGGCCGTACGGTCGTCGACGACGACCCGGGTGCCGCCGACCTCGAACGCGCCGCTGTCCAGCGTCAGCGCGGTCAGCTCGCCGATGGTGGAGCCGTCGACGCCGGTCAGGTACTCGGAGATGCCGTCGATGCGCGAGGGCGCGTTGCGCAGCGGGCTGGTGGCGGTCACCCCCGCGGTCGCCTTCAGCTTCTTGTCGACGTCCGTGGAGAGGGAGTTGCCGTTCGCCATCGACACCACGTAGTCGGCCTTGATCGCGGCCGCCGCCATCTTGTCGATCGAGTGCTGGAGACTGCCCGCCACGACCGTCATACCGGTGATGAGGGTCAGTCCGATCATCAGCGCGGAGGCCGTGGCGGCGGTACGGCGCGGGTTGCGCACCGAGTTCTGGCGGGCCAGCTTGCCCGCCACGCCGAACGCGCGCAGCGCCGGGGCAGTGGCCGCGATCAGCGGCCGCGACAGCAGCGGCGTCAGCACGAACACGCCGATGATCAGGAGCACCGCGCCCAGCCCCATCGGGGCCTGGCCGTCCGAGCCGTTCATCGTGGTGGCCGCCAGGACCACCGCCACGCCCGCGGCCGAGAACAGCGCGCCGATCGTGTTGCGCAGCACCAGCGACCGGGTCGTCGCCTTCGCGTGCAGGCTGCTCATCGCGGCGACCGGCGGGATCTTCGCGGCCCGGCGGCCCGGCAGCCAGGCGGCGAGCATGGTGATGACCACGCCGACCACGAGAGCCGCGACGACGGTGTCCGGGGAGACGACCAGCGGCCCGTCGGGGACGGTCGCGCCGAGCGCGCCCAGCAGCGAACGCAGCCCGGCCCCGATGCCGATGCCCGCGACCAGCCCGGTCACCCCGGCCACGGTGCCGACCACGAACGCCTCGATCAGCACGGACCGGGTGACCTGACGGCGGGAGGCGCCGACGGCGCGCAGCAGGGCCAGTTCCTTGGTGCGCTGGGCGACCAGCATGGTGAAGGTGTTGGCGATGATGAACGTGCCGACGAACAGCGCGATGCCGGCGAACACCAGCAGCCCCTGCTTCAGCCCGCTCATCGAGGCGGTGATCATCTCGGCCTGGTCGGCGGCGAGCTTCTCGCCGGTGACGGTCTCGGCGCGGTCCGCGGGCAGCGCCTTGTCCAGCTCGGCCGCCAGCGCCGACTGGCCGACGCCGCTCTTCGCGGTCACGTCGATCTCGTCGTACGTGCCCGGCTTGCCGAACAGCCGCTGGGCGGTCGCCGTGTCGAACAGGGCGAGGCTGCCGCCGGCCGCGACATTGCCGTCGTCGGTGGTGAAGATGCCGGTGACCTTCGGGGTCAGCACCGGGCCGTCGACCGAGATGCGGACGGTGTCGCCGACCCGGTAACCGGCCCGCTCGGCGGTCGTGGAGTCGATGAGGACCTCGCCCTCGCCGCTCGGGGCGCGGCCGCCGACGAGCGGGTACCGGGGGTCCTTCGTCCCCCAGTAGTTCCCGCCCTGCGACTGGAAGCCGCCGCCGATGAGCTTGCCGTCCTTGTCGGCGATCGCGGTGAAGCCGTTGACGACACCGACCGCGGAGGCGGCGCCCGGCACCCGCGCGCTGGTGTCGAGCAGCGCCTGGGTCAGCTCGGGCGCCTTGCCGACCGTGTCGCCGGAGCCCTTCTGCCACTTGGGCTGCACGGCCACGTCGACCCGGTCGAAGCCCTTGGCGGAGCTCTTCTGCAACGCGTTGGAGAGGGTGTTGGTGAAGACCAGGGTCCCCGACACGAACGCCACGCCGAGCATCACGGCGAGCACGGTCATCAGGAGCCGGGCCTTGTGCGCGAGTACGTTGCGCAAGGCGGTACGGAACATGGGTTGTCTCAGTCCAGGGGTACGAGGGTCGGGGAGCGTCGGGAGGCCGTGGCCGGCGTCAGCTCGCCCGGCTCCCGGCGTCGGAGCCGGCGGCCTGGTGCTTCTTGCCGGGGAGGTTGCGCATGAGGTCGAGCACCGAGTCCGCGGTGGGCTCGTACACCTCGTCGACGATCCGCCCGTCCGCCAGGAACACCACCCGGTCCGCGTACGCGGCCGCCACCGGGTCGTGGGTCACCATCACCACCGTCTGCCCCATCTCCCGCACCGAGTTGCGCAGGAAGCCCAGCACCTCGGCGCCGGAGCGCGAGTCGAGGTTGCCGGTCGGCTCGTCGCCGAAGACGATCTCCGGCCGGGAGGCCAGCGCACGGGCGACGGCGACCCGCTGCTGCTGTCCGCCGGAGAGCTGGGAGGGCCGGTGGCCGAGCCGGTCGGCGAGCCCCACCATCCGGATCACCGAGTCCAGCCACTCCTTGTCCGGCTTGCGCCCCGCGATGTCCATCGGGAGCGTGATGTTCTCCAGCGCCGACAGCGTGGGCAGCAGGTTGAACGCCTGGAAGATGAAGCCGATCTTGTCCCGCCGCAACCTGGTGAGCTGCTTGTCCTTCAGGGAGCCCAGCTCGGTCTCGCCGATGCGCACGGAGCCGCTGCTGAAGGTGTCGAGACCGGCCACGCAGTGCATCAGGGTGGACTTGCCGGAGCCGGACGGCCCCATGATCGCGGTGAACTCGGCCTGCCGGAAGTCGACGGAGACCCGGTCGAGGGCGACCACCTGGGTCTCGCCCTGTCCGTAGATCTTCGACAGCTCCGTGGCGCGCGCTGCCACGGCGGTGCTCCGGCCGGCGACGGGGGTGGTGGTCACGGGAAGGGTGCTCCTTGCGGGGAAGACGATGGTCCGGGGCTCCGGGTTCCGGTGATCCGGATCCGGGTTCTGGGGATGTACACCATCGTCCTGGCCGCCGGGCGCGGTGGAGTCAGCCGCTGTTCCGGTTCCGGGGGCAGACTTCCGGCGGACCGCACCGCGCGGAGTCATACCTGGGGATGACGGCCGACCCTGACGGCGCTGACCTGGATAACGGGTGGGGCACCCTTGTTCGGGCGGTGAAATTCCGTCATTCCGCATACACGCCCGGGCCGCACGCGCGAGGCTATTGGCAAGTGCGGATGGCCAGTTCCGTATGCTGATGATCCCTCAGGCATCAATAAAATAAGACAACATCGGTTCGCCCGGCGGCTGTTCGAGGGGTGCACCCCGATAGGCTCGGGGTCTCGACGCGGAGCCATGGCCTGCCCGGATGGTGGAACGCAGACACGGCGAGCTTAAACCTCGCTGCCCCTCGCGGGCGTACCGGTTCGAGTCCGGTTCCGGGCATCTCCGACGTCGTTCGCCTCCCTGTGCCGTCAGTGCCGAGGCGGATCTCCCCGTACGACCGTTGACAGCGGGTGTCCGCGCGCGCAGACTCGCAGGCGAACATGGTGAAGAAAATTTCACCAGACGAACAACCGTCGCCGAACAGACGTCAGGCGAACAGACGTGGAACAGACCGAAGGGAACGTCCGATGCGCACCACCGTCGGGATCATCGGTGCCGGCCCGGCCGGCCTCCTCCTCGCCCGACTGCTGCACGACGCCGGCATCGACTCGGTCGTCCTGGAGAGCCGCGACCGGGCCTACGTCGAACAGCGGCAGCGGGCCGGGATCCTGGAACAGGGGACGGTGGACGTGCTGCGCGCGGCCGGGGCCGGGGAGCGCATGGACCGCGAGGGCCTGCCGCACGACGGCATCGAACTGCGCTTCGCCGGGCGGCGCCACCGGGTGGACTTCCCCGCCCTCACCGGCGGCCGCTCGGTGACGGTCTACGCCCAGACCGAGGTATGCAAGGACCTCATCGCCCTCCAGCTCCGGGACGGCGGCCCGCTGCTGTTCGAGGCGGAGGCCCTCGCGGTCGAGGGCGCAGACACCGACAGCCCGCGCGTCCGCTTCCGGCACGAGGGCGCCGAGGACGTCCTGGAGTGCGACTACGTCGTCGGCTGCGACGGCTTCTGGGGGGTCGCCAGGAAGGCGATCCCGGCCGAGCTCACCCAGGTGTTCGAGCGGACGTATCCCTTCGGCTGGCTCGGCATCCTCGCCGACGTCGCCCCCTCCCACGACGAGCTCGTCTACGCCCGCCACGACCGAGGCTTCGCCCTGCTGTCCATGCGCTCCCCGTCCGTCTCCCGGCTCTACCTCCAGGTCCCGGCCGGCACCGACGCCGAGGAGTGGGGCGACGAGGAGATCTGGGACGAGCTGGAGCGGCGCTTCGAGACGGCGGACGGCTGGCGCCTGGAGCGCGGCTCGATCACCCAGAAGTCCGTCACCCCCATGCGCTCCTACGTCCACGAGCCCATGCGGCACGGCCGGCTCTTCCTCGCCGGGGACGCCGCCCACATCGTGCCGCCGACCGGGGCCAAGGGGCTGAATCTCGCCGTCGGCGACGTGGTCACCTTCGCGCGGGCCCTGGCCCACCGGGAGGAGACCGGCTCGGCGGAGCTCCTCGACGCCTACTCCGCCACCTGTCTGCGCCGGGTCTGGCAGGCCGAGCGGTTCTCCTACGACATGACCACGATGCTGCACCGCGTGCCCGGCGCCACCCCCTTCGAGGACCGCCTCCAACTGGCCCGGCTGGAGCGGATCGCCGGGTCGCGCGCGGCGGAGACCGACCTGGCCGAGGGCTACACCGGTTTCCCGTTCGGGTGAACGCCCCGTCCGCACAACGGTTGATCTCCGACCGGTTCCGGGCGTGTCGCAGGTTGGTCATGAATGCGGCCCTCCACCTCTGGGAATCAAGGACCCGCGTAGCGTGTTGCGCAGCACGACGAGGGAAAGATCCTCCCCAAGCACTAGGGTCAATCCTTTGCCTACCTATTACTCTTGAGCCAAGGCCCACGCAGAGTGGCCATGGAGGAGTGAAATGAGGAGCAGAAACCCGGTCTTCTCGCGACGGGGGTTCAGCCGCGACAACGGCTACGCGGGCTTCAACACCGCGCCGCAGGCCGGGGGACCCGCAGTCGGCACGCAGGCGAACCCGTACGCGCAGGGCAATCCGTACGCCCAGCCGTCCGGCAACCCCTACGCGCAGAACCCGTACGCGCAGCAGGACCTTCAGTACGGCGCACCCCAGGCCCCGGTCACCACCGGCCGCATGACGATGGACGACGTCGTCATGCGCACCGCGAGCACCCTCGGCCTGCTGATCGTGACGGCCGCGCTCGCCTGGGCGCTGCTGCCGGTCGACGACGCCAACATCGGCCGCTCGTACGGCATCGGGATCGGCGCCGCGCTGGTGGCGATGGTGCTGGCGTTCGTGCAGTCCTTCAAGCGCAAGCCGTCGCCGGCCCTCATCCTGACCTACGCGGGTCTGGAGGGTGTCTTCCTCGGAGTCGTCTCCAGCATCGTCGACAACCGCATCGCCAGCGGTGCGGCCATGCAGGCGGTGCTCGGCACGATGGCGGTGTTCGCCGGTGTGCTGATCGCCTACAAGGCGGGCTGGATCCGCGTCAACCGCCGCTTCGTCGGCTTCGTGATGGCGGCCACGCTCGGCTTCGTCCTGCTGATGGCGGTGAACCTGCTGTTCGCGGTCTTCGGCGGCGGTGACGGCCTCGGCTTCCGCAGCGGCGGGCTGGGCATCATGTTCGGCATCATCGGCATCATCCTCGGCGCCTGCTTCCTCGCCATCGACTTCAAGCAGGTCGAGGACGGCATCGCCTACGGCGCCCCGCGCGAGGAGGCCTGGCTGGCCGCCTTCGGTGTGACGGTGACGCTGGTGTGGATCTACATGGAGTTCCTGCGACTCATCGCGATCCTCAACAGCAACGACTAGCCGACCGGCCGCGACACGTGATCGCGGACCGAGCGCGGAAGGGCCCCGGGTTCGCCCGGGGCCCTTCGTCGTGTCCTGTGTGCTTGCGCGGCCGGGACCTGCCCGAACGCCTGTCGGCTGCTTCCCTGCGACGTGATCCGCCGGACAGGCCCTAGAGCAGCTTGCGCGCGGCCCTCCTCAGGTCGTACTCGTGGACGATCGCCTTGGCGTGCCCGTACGCCAGGTCGTACTCGTGACGCAGCCAGCTGACCTTCTCCTCGAAGCGGAAGAGGGACGGGCCTTCGTCGACGGTGCGCAGCCAGTCGGAGACTTCACGACCGGTGCAGTGGGGGATGCGGGCGAGCATGTTGCGATGGGTCTCCTCGGAGAGGACGTGGGACATCGGCGCCTCCGGACGCAATGGGGTGTAAGCCGGTCCTTCACGTCACCGTGCCTGAGCGTTGGCGTGTTGGCAACAGTGCCGGTACGGCGCGTAGTCTCGCGACGTGGTTGATACGACGCCCCTGACCCGTGCCGTGGATCACTTCGCCGATCTCCTGCGGGCCGCGCCCCAGAGCCGGTTGCAGCGCAACGCCGCCGCCGCGGCGCTGGAACTGGCCCGCGAGTTCGCCCGGCGCACCCAGAGCGTGGAGGAACCGGGCACCGAGCCGCGGCAGATGCCGGACGCCGGGATGTTCGCCGTCGCCGATCAGATCACCGTCGCCGGGCACGATCTGGCCGTCGTGCTGCGCAGCGAGGCCGAAGTCGCCGAAGCGGTGGGACTGGTGGAGGAAGCGCAGAGCCGGGCGGGGGTCTGACCCCGGCCCGGCCCGGTGGACGGCTCGCGGCCGTGACGGTCCCTCAGAGGGACGCTATGACACGGTCGGCCAGGATGTAGACGGTCTCCTCGCCGCAGGCGAAGGTCAGGGTGTACGCGCCCGAGATGCCCGAGCCGCCGAGCAGGACCGGGACCTCACCCGCGCGCAGCGCGGCGGCCAGGCGCTCCGCGGTCTCGCGGTGCCCCGGGGTCATGCACAGGGTCGTGCCGTCGGCGAACACATAGACGTCGAGGGTGCCCAGCGGCCCCGGGCGGACGTCCGTCAGCTCGACGCCGGAAGAGGCCAGTTCCTCCAGGGCGGCGACCGTGCGCTCGTGGTCGTTCACGACCGGGGACTGGACCGGCACGAAGTCGGGGTGCGAGGGGTGCCGGCGGCGGGCCGCGGCCAGTTCGGGGGACTCCCCGGCGAACTCGTCCGCGTCGGCGCCCGGCTCGGCCACCGGTTCGAGGGACTCCAGGCCCGCGAAGTCGCTCTGCCGGGGCAGGAACAGCTCGCTGTCCGGCAGACCCAGCAGGGAGGGGGCGTCGGAGCCGTCCCGGGCCTCCTGGGCGGCCCAGAAGGCCCGCGCCTCGGCCAGTTCCCGCTCCCGCTCCTCGGCGAGCGCCTCGGCGACGGCCGCACGTATCTCATCGGCGTCGGCGGCGCGCCGGGCAGCGGGGACGACAGCCCGTGCGGCGGCCGCGTTGCCCCGCGCGATCTCGGTGTGCAGGGCCGCCACCTGCCGGCGCAGCACCATCAGGGTGCGCAGGACGGCGACGCCCACGGCGCCAGTGGCGGCCGTGGTGAGCAGCAGGGCGATCGGCATGGCGCTCACTGACGTACTCCCGGTTCAAAGTCGACCCCCGACTTCCTACATCAGCTTGAAGGGTGGACCATCCAGCTGTCAGTGCGTAACGTCACGAAAGGGGCAGGAATCTACTCCTGGGGTTTCCCGGCGGAACGGCCCTGACCTGCGGCGATACCTCACCTGAGCGAGATAGGTCACATCCTGGGTGAGATTGGATCACAAAACGGCCCAGAACCCGGGTGGTTTCCGGGTTCTGGGCCGATGCGTGACGCAGGGTCCGACGGCGGCTACCGACAGCTTGTCCGGAGCCCCGTGCGGCGCGTGTTCCGGCGCGTGCTCCGGCGTGCGCCGGTCGGCGGCCGGGCGCGTGCCGGACGCGGTGTCAGCTGAGGCGCTCGATGACCATGGCCATGCCCTGGCCGCCGCCGACGCACATCGTCTCCAGGCCGAACTGCTTGTCGTGGAACTGGAGGGAGTTGATCAGCGTGCCGGTGATCCGGGCGCCGGTCATGCCGAAGGGGTGGCCCACGGCGATGGCGCCGCCGTTGACGTTCACCTTGTCCAGGTCGAAGCCGAGGTCGCGGTAGGAGGGGATCACCTGGGCGGCGAACGCCTCGTTGATCTCGACCAGGTCGATGTCGGCGGCGGTCAGCCCGGCCCGGCGCAGCGCCTGGTTCGAGGCCTCGACCGGACCCAGGCCCATGATCTCGGGGGACAGGCCCGAGACGCCGGTGGAGACGATGCGGGCGAGCGGGGTCAGGCCGAGCTCGCGGGCCTTGGTGTCGGACATGATGACGAGCGCGGCGGCGCCGTCGTTCAGCGGGCAGCAGTTGCCCGCGGTGACCAGGCCGTCGGGGCGGAAGACCGGCTTGAGGCCCTGGACGGCCTCCAGGGTGACACCCGCGCGCGGGCCGTCGTCCTTGCTGACGACCGTGCCGTCGGGCAGCGTCACCGGGGTGATCTCGCGCTCCCAGAAGCCGTTCTTGATGGCTTCCTCGGCGAGGTTCTGCGAGCGGACGCCGAACTCGTCCATGTCCTGGCGGGTGACGCCCTTCCAGCGGGCGAGGTTCTCCGCGGTCTGGCCCATCGAGATGTAGGCGTCCGGGACGATGCCGTCCTCGCGCGGGTCGTGCCAGGTCGTGCCCTCCTGCTGGGCGACGGCCTCGGTGCGGGCCTCGGCCTCGGCGAAGAAGGGGTTGTGCGTGTCCGGCAGGCTGTCGGAGTTGCCCTTCGCGAACCGGGAGACCATCTCGACGCCGGCCGAGATGAAGACGTCGCCCTCGCCGGCCTTGATCGCGTGCAGCGCCATGCGGCTCGTCTGGAGGGACGAGGAGCAGTAGCGGGTGATCGTGCAGCCGGGCAGGTGGTCCATGCCCATCTGGACGGCGACGATACGGCCGAGGTTGTTGCCCTGCTCGCCGCCGGGCAGACCGCAGCCGAGCATCAGGTCGTCGATGTCCCGGGGATCCAGCTCCGGAACCTTGGCGAGGGCCGCCTGGATGATCGTGGCGGTGAGGTCGTCCGGGCGCAGGTCCTTCAGGGAGCCCTTGAAAGCGCGGCCGATGGGGGAGCGGGCGGTCGAGACGATGACGGCTTCGGGCATCACGGCTCCAGAGACGGGTGCGGCAAGGCGGACTGTCTGGGAAGTTACCCGTACGTATGGTCCAGGTCACGAGAGTTGCGATGTGACCCTGACCGCAGTTTCCAAGCGCTTGCTTTCCAATGGGGGTCACCCGAGGTCGGACGGGGTCGTCCGAGGACTCCGAGTTCCCGGGGTTGCCGAGGTCACCCCGGACCGGTGGTGGTCAGCCCAGGTCGCCGAGCGGTGTCCGGGGCCGGTCGGGGGTGTCGACGGGTGTCGGGGCCGTCTCCGGGACGCGCCGCCGCCTGCGGCGCTTGAGCAGGGCCCAGGGGCCCCGCGGGCCCGTCGGCATCGCGGCCGTGACCTCCGTACCGGCCTCGGACGCGGCCTCGGCGGCGGCGCGCGCCACCGGCAGGAAGCCCTCGCGGCGGGAGGCGTCGGGACGCTCCTCCTCCGCGGGCCACAGACCCAGCGCGGCACAGACCGTCGGCAGCAGCGCCATCGCGGCCGTGGCGTACCCCTCCGCGGAGGGGTGGTAGTTGTCGGGGCCGAACAGCTCGCGCGGGTTCGCCGCGAACTCGGGGCCCAGCAGGTCGCCCAGCGACACCGTCCGGCCCCCCTGCTCGACCGTCCCGATCGTCTGCGCCGCCGCCAACTGGCGGGAGGCCCGCCGGGCCAGCCAGCGCAGCGGCTGCTGCACCGGCTCGATCGTGCCCAGGTCGGGACAGGTGCCGACGACCACCTCCGCACCGGCCGTGCGCAGCCGTCGGACCGCCGCGGAGAGATGACGCACCGAACGGGTCGGCGGCATCCGGTGGGTCACGTCGTTCGCGCCGATCATGACCACACAGATGTCGGGGATCTGGTCCGGCCCCGTGAGGACCAGCCCGACCTGGCGGTCCAGATCGTCCGACTGGGCGCCGGGCAGCGCCACGTTGCGCAGTACCACCGGGCGTTCCGCGACGGCCGACAGGCCCGCGGCGAGCAGCGCGCCCGGGGTCTGGCCGGCCCGGTGGACCCCCTGGCCCGCGGCCGTGGAGTCGCCCAGCAGGGTCAGGAACAGGGGGGCCTCGCCGGGGACGTCGTAGACATGGCCGTAGCGGCCCTCGGCGCTCGGTACGCGGGGGCGCACACCGTTGCCCACCTGGCGCCGGGCCAGCTGGACCTCCGCCAGCAGCAGACCGACGGTCGCGGCACCGGCCAGGCCGATGCCGCCGCCGCCGTACGCGGCCCCGGCCGCGATACGGCGGGCCACCCGCGCCCTCGACATGCTCGTCATGTGTCGCCGCCACCTCCTCGTAGCCGTACAACCACTCCTTGCCCCGTACAGGGCGTCGGCCAATCGCAACCAGGAGTGAACGTCTGCGTCGAGCCGTAGGCTGGCGGAACCACTTCGACCACATCTGTTGCAAGCGACCGGAGACAACGGTGCAATTCCACGACTCGATGATCAGCCTCGTCGGCAACACCCCGCTGGTGAGGCTCAACAACGTGACCGAGGGCATCCAGGCGACCGTCCTGGCCAAGGTGGAGTACTTCAACCCGGGCGGATCCGTGAAGGACCGCATCGCCCTGCGCATGATCGAGGCGGCGGAGAAGAGCGGCGAGCTCCTGCCCGGCGGCACCATCGTCGAGCCCACCAGTGGCAACACCGGTGTGGGTCTCGCGATCGTGGCCCAGCAGAAGGGGTACAAGTGCATCTTCGTGTGCCCCGACAAGGTGTCCACGGACAAGATCAACGTGCTGCGCGCGTACGGCGCCGAGGTGGTCGTGTGCCCGACCGCCGTGGACCCCGAGCACCCGGACTCGTACTACAACGTCTCCGACCGTCTGGTGCGCGAGACGCCGGGCGCCTGGAAGCCCGACCAGTACTCCAACCCCAACAACCCGCTCTCCCACTATCACTCGACCGGCCCCGAGCTGTGGGAGCAGACGGAGGGGCGGATCACCCACTTCGTGGCGGGCGTGGGCACCGGCGGCACCATCTCCGGCACCGGGCGCTACCTCAAGGACGCCAGTGACGGCCGGGTCCAGGTGATCGGAGCCGACCCCGAGGGGTCCGTGTACTCCGGTGGCTCCGGGCGCCCGTACCTCGTCGAGGGCGTCGGCGAGGACTTCTGGCCGACCGCCTACGACCGGAGCGTCGCCGACGAGATCGTCGCCGTGTCCGACAAGGACTCCTTCCAGATGACCCGGCGGCTGGCCAAGGAGGAGGGCCTGCTGGTGGGCGGCTCCTGCGGCATGGCCGTGGTCGCCGCGCTGCGCGTCGCCGAGCGGCTCGGCCCGGACGACGTCGTGGTCGTCCTGCTCCCGGACAGCGGGCGCGGCTACCTCAGCAAGATCTTCAACGACGAGTGGATGGCCGACTACGGCTTCCTGGAGGACACCGGCCCCAGCGCCCGGGTCGCCGACGTGCTCAACCACAAGGCGGGCGGCACCATCCCCTCCCTCGTCCACATGCACCCCGACGAGACCGTGGGCGAGGCCATCGAGGTGCTGCGCGAGTACGGCGTCTCGCAGATGCCGATCGTGAAGCCGGGCGCCGGTCACCCGGACGTCATGGCCGCCGAGGTCGTGGGGTCCGTGGTCGAGCGGGAACTGCTCGACGCGCTGTTCACCCAGCGCGCCTCGCTGGAGGACCCGCTGGAGAAGCACATGTCCGCCCCGCTGCCGCAGGTCGGCTCCGGCGAACCGGTCGGGGACCTGATGTCCGTGCTGGGCGGCGCGGACGCGGCGATCGTCCTCGTCGAGGGCAAGCCGACCGGTGTGGTCAGCCGTCAGGACCTGCTGTCCTTCCTCGCCAAGGGCGGGAACTAGCAGTCCTGCGGTGAACAGCCGGGATGTGCGGCGGACCTTCGGTGGCCCGCCGAAAAGGCGGACTTCGCGGAAGTGGTACGAGCGTGTCACGTACACGCAGCACACGCTTAACACGAGTCCGGCACATTAAGGGGTGTCGGCAGGGCGGGAGCGGCTCCCCGCCCCGGCCGGCACCAAAACGGCGTCACGGATTTTCGGAGCGGCTCCCGGACCTCCACAGACGCCCAGGACGCAAACCCGGCCTGACCCGGCACGCGTCCCTCGCGGGGACCGCCGTCGTCCCGCCCCCCGGCAACGGGGGTGCGGCGGTCCCCGCGCACAGCCTTTTCCGGCCGGTCACCGGCCCTGGACCCCCGCGCTTTTTTGTGAGCGCGCCCGCGTCCCGGTCAGTCCTCCCAGTCGCTGTCCCCGGACGCCCGGCGGCGGCCGAAGAGGCCGGGGTTCGTGCGGACGGCCTGGACCGCGTTGACACCGACGATGCCGATCCAGGACACGATCAGGCCGGGCAGATGCGCGGTGCCCGCACCGATCGCGGACAGCGGGACCGCCAGCACCAGCGAGACGATGCCGAAGCCGAAGCGCTCGCCCCACGAGTCCGTGGGCCTCGGGGAGCGGGAATTGCGGGCCACGGTCATCTGCGCCTCGGCCAGATGCCGGCGCACCCGTCGCTCGACCGCGCCGTCGATGCGCTGGTCGACCTTCTCCAGGAACGATTCGACCAGTGCGGACTCGTACTCCTCGCCCAGTTCCCTGCGGGCGTGCAGGGTGGCGTCGAGTTCCTTCTTGAGGTCGGCGTCCCGCGCATCCATGATCGTCTCCATTCCCGTCATGGCATTCACGCTAGGCAGCGGGCGGCGCCTGCGCACTGGGGATAGCCCCCGTCTTCCGCCGGGGCCCGCACCCCGTTCCGCGCCCGGGTGCGCACCCCGGTCCGGGGCCGGGTGCGCACCCCGGTCCGGGGCCGGGGCGGTCCGGTGAACCGGATCATGAGACGTGCCTTGCTCGGCTGTATATCGTCATGCAGAGTTCTTGGTGTCTGAATAGGTCGTCCATGCCCGGGTGCCGGTCCACGGTGACCGGGGGCCGGCGGGCGAGATCCGAAGTCCGGATCGAGGGTTGAGGGGAGCTCGGGTCCTATGTCGTCTCGGACCGTGGACGCGCCGGACGCGCCGGACGCGCGTGCGGTGCACCCCGGGCCCTCGGGCCTCGTGGTCCTCGACGGGGCCGGCCTCGGCGTCGACGACGTCGTCCGCCTCGCCGACGGGAGCGCACGGCCGGTCCCGGCGGGCGAGGCGCTGCGGCGGGTCGAGGCGTCCTGGGCCGCCGCCCGGCAGCTCGCGGCGACCGGCCGCGTGTACGGCCGCTCCACCGGCGTCGGCGCGAACCGGAACGAGACCGTGCCCACCGAGGCCGCCGCCGGTCACGGCATGCGCCTGCTGCGCAGCCACGCCGGCGCCATAGGCGAGGAACTGCCGGCCCGGCAGGTGCGGGCGATGCTCGCCGTACGGGCCAACCAGCTGCTGGCGGGCGGCGCCGGGCTGCGCCCCGGCGTCGTCACGGCGCTGTGCGAGGCGCTGGAGAGCGGTGCCTATCCGGTCGTCAACGAGTTCGGCTCGGTCGGCACCGGCGACATCGCACCGCTGGCCCAGCTCGGCCTCGCCCTCGCCGGGGAACACCCCTGGCGCGGGACGGGCGCACCCGCCCCACAGCCCCTCGACAACAACGACGCGCTGGCCCTGATCAGCAGCAACGCCCTCACCCTCGGCCAGTCGGCGCTCGCCCTGCACGAGCTGCGCGGGCTGATCGAGGCCACCCAGGTGGTCGCCGGGCTGTCCCTGCTCGCGGTCGACGGCTCCCACGAGGCGTACGCCGCCCCCGTGCACGCGGCCCGCCCGCACCGGGGCACGGGCGAGGTCGCCCGCCGGATGCGCGAGCTGATCGGCGCCGAGGACCGGCCCGCGCCTCCGCTCGGCCGGATCCAGGACCCTTACGGCTTCCGCTGCCTGCCGCAGATCCACGGACCCGCGCAGGACGCGGCGGACGCGCTGGAGGAGGTGCTCGCGATCGAGCTCAACGCGGCCGCGGAGAACCCCCTCATCGCCCCCGACGGCATGGCCGCCTACCACCACGGCGGCTTCTACATGGCCCAGCTCGTCCTCGCGCTCGACCACTTCCGGCTGGCGGTGACCCAGGTGGCCCGGCTGTCGACGTCCCGGCTGTCCAGCCTCAACGAGCCCGCCTTCACCCGGCTCAAGCCCTTCCTCGCCGACCAGGAACCCGTCTCGTCGGGGGTGATGATCCTGGAGTACGCGGCCGGGGCCGCCCTCGGTGAGCTGCGCGCCTGCTCGGCGCCCGCCTCGCTCGGCCACGCCGTACTGTCCCGGGGCGTCGAGGAACAGGCGAGCTTCGCCTCGCTCGCCGCCCGCCAGACACTGCGTGCGTGCGACGCGTACCGTCTCGTCGTGGGCTGCGAACTCGTCGCCGCGGTACGGGCGTTGCGGCTGCGCGACCTGCGGCCCGAACCGGGGGTCCCGGTGGGCCGGGCGCTGGCGATCGCCGAGTCGGTGCTCGACGAGGACATGACCGACCGGCCGCTCACCAAGGACGTGACGGCCGCCGCCCGGCTGCTCGACCGGTTCACGCAGATCTGGAGGGAGAGCGAGTGATGACCGCGGACACGAGCGTGGACAGGGACCCCGGCGGACCCGACAGCCCCGCCGCCCGGCTCCAGGCGCTCTTCGAGGGGCACCGGCTGACGCCGACCCAGCGGCGCATCGCGCACAGCATGGTGCGGCGGGCCGCCGACGTGCCGTTCCTGTCCAGCGTGGAGCTCGCCGAACTGGCCGGGGTCAGCCAGCCCTCCGTCACCCGCTTCGCCGTCGCCCTCGGCTTCGACGGCTACCCCGCCCTGCGCCGCCATCTGCGCGAGGTCGCGCCGGCGGAACAGCCGGCGGGCTCCGGGGCGTACAACGAGTACCAGCAGGCCGTCGAGGCGGAGATCGAGAACCTGCGGCACCTCGCGGAGGTGCTCGCGGACCCGCGCCCGGTGCAGAAGGCGGGCCGGCTGCTCGCCGCCAGCCGCCCGCTGCCGGTGCTCGGGCTGCGGGCCGCCGCGTCCCAGGCCTACGGCTTCGCGTACTTCGCCGCCAAGGTCCACCCGGACGTACGGCTGATCCACGAGGGCGGCACGATGATCCACGACCGGATCGACGCCGCCGTACGGGCCGGTGCCTCGACCCTGCTCTGCTTCGCGCTGCCGCGGCACCCCCGCGAGGTGCTGGACACCCTCGCCTATGCGAAGGAGGCCGGGCTGAGCGTCGTGACCGTCGCCGACTCCGCGTTCGCGCCCGTGGCCAAGGTCTCCGACCTGCTGCTGCCCGCCGCGGTCGGCACCGGGCTCGCCTTCGACACCGCGTGCGCGCCGATGCTGCTCGGCCGGGTGCTGCTGGAGGCCATGTGCGACGACCTGCCGGACGCCCAGACCCGCCTGGAGGAGTTCGACGCGCGCGCGGCGGCGCGGGGGCTGTTCGTCGAGTGAGCCACGGGCCGGGGACCGTCGGCCGGTGCTCTCAGATTCGTCTCACGTTCGCTCGCTAGCGTGTCCGCACTTGCAGGACTGTGCCGGTGCGAGGAGGCGTTGACGTGGCACGCGGAAGTCAGGGGCGCGGAGGCCAGGGGCTGGCCCGGGTGGCGGTCGTGGTGCGGGCCGGAGCGGCGCCGCTGTGCGGCGCCGGAGTGTTCGCGGCGGGTGTCGGTGTCCTGGTGCCGGGCTTCACCGGCCGCCGGATCGGGGTCATGGCAGGGGCGGCGCTGTTCCTCGTCGCGGCCGCCCTGGTCTCGTACGGTCGGCGCAAGCGCTACGGCGCCCTCGCCCGCGGTGCCGCCAAGGCCGGACGGCACGACGTGCTCCAGGACCGTGCGGTGACGGTGCGGAACTGGCGTCACGCCCACCGCTGGTGGCTGCTGCTGGCCTTCCTGGCCGCGCTGGGCAGTTCCCTCGCGGTGCCCGCCGCCGGCGGGATGCTGCTGGTCGGCGCCGGTGTCGGGCTGCGGCTGAAGGCCGCCTGGCTCGGGCGGCGCGAACGGGCCGAGGACATGCTGCTGTGGGTGCGGGTCGACTGGCTCGACGCGCGCGGCGGACGCCCGGCGGGCCCGGCCGTCAAGGGCTACCGCGGCACCGGCATCGCGGCGGGCGACGCAGCCCCGGGCGGGGCACGCCGCCGCACCGCGGTGCCGGTGTAGCCGGTCGTTCACAAGGGGCCGGACTCGGGAGATCCGGCCCGGACGGCCGGGAGTTAGACCTCCAGGTCCTCCTCGATCCTCTTCAACTGGTGGCGGGCCATCGCCAGATTGGCGCGCTTGGCGTCCAGCACCAGGTACATGAACAGACCGTTGCCCCCGCGTCCGCTGATCAGCCGGATCAGGTGGTACTGGTCGGACAGGGTGATCAGGATGTCCTCGATCTGGGCCTTGAGGCCGAGATGCTCCATCGTGCGCATTTTGGCGCGTACGACGTCGGTGTTGCCGGCGGCCGCGACGTTCAAGTCGAAGCCCTTGCTGCCGCCCATCGTGCCCAGCGCCATCCCGCTGGTGTAGTCGACGAGCGCGACTCCGGTCGCGCCCTCGATGGAGGCGAGCGCCTCTTTCAGGGTGGTCTCGGTGTTGGCCATGACTGAGTCTCCTCGTTCTCTCAATTTTCGGTGGTGGTGCGCGCGTTGCCGGTGGTGCGTGGCGCGCGAGGGGTTCTGTTCCGGGCGGCGGCGGACTTGGCCGGCGTCTTGGCAGGCGTCTTGGCCGGTGTCCTGGGTGCCGACTCGGGCCGTGGTTCGGCCGGTGGGCCGGCCGACGGTTCGGCCGGTGGACCGGGGGGTCCGGTGGATCCGGTGGGCGGTGCCACCGGAGGCTTGTCGGGGGG